>CALBTX010000032.1 GCA_937967685.1 uncultured Bacillaceae bacterium
CCGTTCGTAAAATCATTACCGTTCCGAATAAACTGGTTAATATTGTCGTGCAATAATCGGCTCATTTAATTCCCATCTGAAAAGACCAAACTGAAACCTAAGACTTCGACAAGTCTTAGGTTTTTTTACGATCAAAAAAGGAATTTCGACATGAATGTCGAATGTTTTAAATGTTCAGTTTATCATAACATGATCGACATGATCGTCATATTCTCTTGTCATTATCTTAACGCATCATCACAGCGGCATCAGTGATCGGCTTAAAGCTGTTGATCGGCTGATAACCTATCATGTCCGCTTGTCTAGCGGCTATAAAATGTTTCATACACTTCATGCACATCTTCTTCAAATTTACGGTGGGTTTGGCGAAACATGCTGGCAAACATATCCCCGATTTCTTCTTCAAGCACTTTCAGAGCTTCACCGGTGACACCGCCCGGTACACATACTCTTTCTTGCAACGTTTCCAAGGTGAACTTGTGCGTAGATAGCAAATCGCCAAACCCGGACAGCATATAATTCATTAACAGGGTGGCCTGTCGTTTAGGAATTCCTGTTTCCCGGACGGCGGCATCGATCATCCTTTGGGCCAGGTAACTCAGAATGGCCGGTCCGCAACTGACAATATCCGAAGAAACCCGTGTGAATCGCTCATCGATCCATAACGGCTGACTGATTGATTGCATCAAGTGAAACAGCAAGTCTTTGTCTCGTTCACTGAGACGGCTTCCGGCCACCATTAAAGATGCCCCTCCGCGAACAGAGTTAGTGATACTCGGAATGATTTTGGCGATTTTGGCTGTTAATTGTTTTTCCAAATCTTTGATTTCGACCGGACTCGTGATGGAAACGATCATTTGCTCATCTCTGACATAGGGCACGATTTCGTCAATGACTGTTTTAAATTCCAAAGGTTTTACACATAAAAAAAGCAGATCCGCTTTTTGAACCACTCGGGTATTAGCAGGATAAGCATGTAACCCCGTATATGTTTTGGCCAGTTCCTTCACTTTTTCAAACGTCCGGTTGGAGGCGTAAACTTGAGAGGGTAACAACGCGTTGGCCTCGATGAAGGCTTCAATTAATATGCGGCCCATGCTCCCCGTGCCAATAAAGCCTACTTGCATACTTATCCCTCCAAAAATCTTGTTATTTATATTTATGTATCCACTGGGCATTTGACTACACTTTTTTCATCGTCCAACGAGATAAATTCGTCTATTTCGGGATGAGTAAGCTGAAGCGAAAGCGAAAATGTACAAATGGCTACAAAGCGAAGAGGATGAAGGGGACTACTTTTATTTTACTGCGGATTCCGAAAGTGCAGATTCCCAGAATGCAGATTGCGAGAG
>CALBTX010000033.1 GCA_937967685.1 uncultured Bacillaceae bacterium
CAGATCGGCTATTTTTGAATAGTATACCATGATTTGGTTATTTGGACTAGTTGTCCCTTCCAGGCGGGTAAAAATGAATCAACGTCCCCGGAAAATAATCCGGATTGAGATAGTCTTGTGGATCCGGACTTAACAGACGGACGATTCTGGCTTGATTTTTTCCGGTCGGTTCAATGACCATGTGCACCCCGTTGTACTCAATTTCCTCGTATTGGGGCCGAAAATCATCAAACCCTTCATAAACCAGTTCCAACGGCATCGAAGTATACATAATCATTGTATTAACCCTTCTTCTTGAACCTGATCATTTTGGTTGACATCAGCAGGTCGTCTCTCATCCATTAATTCATTCAATTTTCGAAGCGCCTGACCAACCCCTCCGACTTCATCAATCAGACCGTATTCAACCGCATCCGCTCCGACAACATTCGTGCCAATATCCCTGGCCAATTCCCCCGTTTGAAACATAAGCTCTTTGAATTTCGCAGCGTCAATATTGGAATGCCTCGTTACAAAATTAATGACCCTTTCCTGCATGCGATCCAAATATTCGAAAGTTTGGGGGACACCGATGACCAAGCCGCTTAAACGGACAGGATGGATGGTCATCGTTGCTGTTTCGGCGATAAAAGAATAATCTGCAGCAACGGCTATCGGCACCCCGATACTATGTCCCCCGCCCAGAACGAGAGCGACGGTCGGTTTGGTCAGAGAAGAGACCATTTCAGCAATGGCCAAACCGGCTTCAACATCCCCGCCCACTGTATTTAAAGTGATCAACACCCCTTCGATCTTCGGATTTTGTTCTGCGGCAACGAGTTGGGGAATGACATGTTCATATTTCGTTGTCTTATTTTGGGGGGGCAGTTGAAGGTGACCTTCAATCTGACCAATAATCGTCAAACTGTGAATATTCGATTGCATTTGAGGAACGCTGGCTGTTCCTAATTGTTGTATCTTACTTAAAATGCCTTCATTTTTCTGATCCGTATGATCTGTTTGAGGTTGCTTTGTTTTAGGCGGATTTTGGGGCTGATGCGGATCTTGCGTCCTTTCGGGTAGATCGGCATTTAAGCGCTGATCGGCTTTTCTCTCGTTTGTCATTTCCATAAAACCCTCCATGTTGTTGTCCGACTGCCGTTAGTATTTGTCAGATGGCCAAATACATGTACTGAAAAAGGAGGCTGAAAAGCGGAGCACCTCACCCCTCTTTCCAGCCTCCAAATTCATTGCTGCCTCCTGCGCTTATGCCTCCATGATGATGGGCAAAATCATCGGCCTTCTTCTCGTTTGTTCGAACAAAAAGCGGCTTAATGCATCTCTAATATGTGTTTTAATCACTGACCAATCGATCGTCCGTTCATCCAAACATTCATCCAAGGTCAGATTGACGAGTTTGACGGCTTCATCCATTAATGCCTCAGATTCCCGCACGTAAACGAAACCACGGGAAACGATGTCCGGACCCGAAATGACATCTCCATGTTCTTTGCTCAATGTAACTACAACAATTAAAATCCCATCTTGGGACAACAATTTGCGGTCTCTCAGAACGATATTGCCTACATCACCGATCCCAAGGCCATCAACGAGTACATTTCCCGCCGGAATTTTCGCACCCAGCCTGGCCTGACCTTGACTGAATTCGATCGTATCACCATTCTCAAGCAAAAAGATGTTTTTCGCCGGTATGCCTGTATGTTCCGCCAATTTTCCGTGTTGCCGCAACATCCGGTATTCTCCGTGAACAGGTATAAAATAGGTCGGGTTGATTAAATTGAGCATTAATTTCAACTCATCCTGACTGCCATGCCCTGAAGCATGAACCCCTTCTAAGCCATATACGACACGGGCCCCTGCTTTAAACAGCTGGTCAATCGTCCGGGAAACAAGTTTTTCATTCCCCGGGATCGGTGTCGCGGCGAAAATAACGGTATCGCCCGGCAAAATCGTCACCTGTTTATGCGAACCCTCAGCCATTTTAGCCAGGGCGCTCATCGGTTCACCTTGACTGCCGGTCGATAAAATAACGATTTTGTGAGCGGGCAGGCGCTGAACAAGCTCAACGTCAACGATCAATTCATCGGGGGCATGTAAATAACCTAACTCCAGAGCCAGATTGATGACATTCGTCATACTGCGGCCGACAACTGCAACCTTTCGATGGCTTTCCAGGGCGGCGTCAAACACGTTTTGAATGCGGTGGATATTGGAAGAAAACGTGGCAACAATGATCCTTCCGCTCGCCTTGAAAAATTCATCTTTAATGGCTCGTCCGACTTCTTTTTCAGAGCGCGTATATCCGGGTCTTTCAGCGTTCGTACTGTCAGAGAGCAACGCCAAAACGCCATTCTCCCCAATCTCAGCCATCTTGCTCAGATCTGCCATTTCGCCGTCGATGGGCGTATAGTCAAATTTAAAATCACCGGTATGCACTACCACGCCTTCCGGTGTATCAAGGCAGACCCCCACCGAATCGGGAATGCTGTGGTTCGTTTTAAAGAAGCTGATCTTAAAATGTCCCAGCTGAATCTTGCTTTCACTCGTAATCATCACCCGTTTACTTCGGCCGGTGAAGTTTGCCTCTTTCAATTTCTGTTCAACGAGGCCGAGCGTTAATTTGGTGGCATAAACCGGAGCTTGTATCACTTTGAGGACATACGGCAGAGCACCGATATGGTCTTCATGACCGTGAGTTAAAATCAACCCTTTAACCCGTTCTTTGTTTTCCTCTAGATAAGTCATGTCAGGAATGACCATGTCGATTCCCAACATGTCTTCCTCAGGAAATTTGAGCCCTGCATCGATGACAACAATGTCCTCGGCATACTCCAGTACATACATATTTTTGCCGATCTCCCCAACGCCGCCCAATGGGTAGATCAGCAATCTGTTTTGTTTTTGCTTTGACAATGAATCTCCTCCTAATTACACGATATTCAGTTGTAGTTACATGAGATAAACCGCACCCTTTCACTTGAAAGTATTATAACCGATGACATGAACTGACCACAAGCTGCCCTCGACATGAGCACTGAAATCATGCCAAATGACCCATCAACGCCAAAAAATGCAAAAAGAAACGGTATTAGGCCCGGTCCAGCTGAAATGCGCGGTGCAAGGCATTGACGGCTCTGATCATATCCATTTCTTTGACGAGCACCCAAATGGTCGTATGTGAATCGGCAGATTGCAAGATGTGAATGTCTTCCGTCATTAATGTTTCCACGATTTTGGCCATGACGCCGGGAACCCCGGCCATGCCAGCTCCGACGAGAGAAACTTTGGCACATTGACGGTTGACCGCCGGCTGGTAGCCCATTGATTGGAGAATGGAAACCGCTTTGTCGGTTAAATCGTCAAAAACGGTGTAAACAACCCCTGAGGGCGTCACGTTAATAAAATCGACGCTAATTTTGTTGGCCGCCATGGCCTGGAAGACATGCATCTGCAAATCATGATCGGTTTGAACGGACGATACTTTTATTTGCGTCAAATGGCCGACATGGGCAATCCCCGTAACCAAGCGATCTTGAATCTGCTTTTCTTGCGGATGCGTTGGAGCGGACGTGACCAATGTCCCTGCTTTATCCGAAAAAACCGAGCGGACGCGGATAGGGATTTGACTTTGCATCGCTATTTCAACCGCTCTCGGGTGAACCACTTTCGCGCCCTGATAAGCGAGATGACACATTTCTGTATAGGTGACCCGTTCCAAAAAGGCCGCGTTTTCAACCACTCGAGGATCCGCTGTCATGATCCCGTCGACATCGGTAAATATATCGACGGCTTCCGCCTTCAAGGCGCTTCCCAAAGCGGTTGCCGTCGTATCACTGCCCCCTCTGCCCAACGTCGTAACTTCTCCTTTGCGGGTCCCGCCTTGAAATCCGCAAACGATCACCACCTGACCTTGATCCAATTCCTGACGAATGCGTTTAGGATTAACGGAGATGATTTCAGCATTTCCGAAATCGTCGTTCGTTATAATGCCCGCTTGAAAACCGGTCAGAACGATGGACGGAATCTCTTCCCGGCCCAGCAAGCTTGAGAGGGTGGCCGCGGCTATCATTTCACCGCAGCTCAGCAGTAAATCCCGGTCACGAGCGGATAACCGATTGCCGTTTTGCTCGATCCATGCTAATAAACTATCCGTGGCATAAGGTTCACCGATTCTGCCCATGGCCGAAACAACGACAACCACTCCATATTTTTCGCGGCGGGCTTTTTGAATATGATGAACCGCTCTCTGTCTGACTTGTTCATTTCTGAGCGAAGTGCCACCAAACTTCTGAACAAGTATTTTCATCAGCGCCCCTGCCCATCATCATTGATATTTGGAAATGTACGCTTCGGCAATTTGCACCGAATTATAGGCTGCTCCTTTCAACAAGTTATCGGCAACAACCCAAAAGTGAAGGCCGTTGCTGACATCCAAGTCCCGGCGTATGCGCCCGACAAAAACTTCGGGCCGGCCGGCCGCCCGAGTGGCCAGCGGATAAATTTGCTCTTTTGGATTGTCCTCGACGATGATTCCCGGCGAATCGGTCCACAATGTCCGAATGTCGTCAACGTTCACATCTTCGGCCAGCTCAACATAAACGGATTCCGAATGACCTGTCATGACCGGTAAACGGACGCACGTTGCGGATACTTGCAAAGATTCATCGTGCATAATTTTTTTCGTCTCATTGACCATTTTCATTTCTTCTTTCGTATAATCATTTTCCTGGAAAACATCAATTTGCGGAATGGCATTGAAAGCAATCTGGTATTTTTTTCGATCGGAGGCCGTCGGCAATATTTCTGGCGTGAATGTCTCGTTGTTCAAAATGGCCCGGGTTTGCGAAGTTAATTCTTCAACCGCCTGGTTGCCGGCACCGGAGACTGCTTGGTATGTCGAGACGATGACGCGTTTCATTCCGTACCGTTGGTGCAACGGTTTAAGGGCGACAACCATTTGAATGGTGGAACAATTCGGATTGGCGATGATGCCTTTATGTTGAGCAATGTCCTCCTCGTTAACTTCAGGTACAACGAGCGGAACATCAGGATTCATACGGAACGCACTCGTATTATCAATGACAAGTGCCCCGCGCTTTACCGCTTCGGGGACCAACGCCTTGCTGACACTTCCCCCGGCACTGAACAAAGCGATGTCCACCCCTTCAAAAACTTCCGGACGCGCTTGCTGGACAGTGATCGTTTCCCCTTTAAAGGAAATTTTCTTCCCTGCAGAACGCGGAGAGGAGAGAGGGATGAGCGTCCCAATGGGGAAATGGCGTTCTTCTAAAATGTTGAGCATCTGTTCTCCGACTGCTCCCGTTGCTCCGACAACTGCCACGTTATAATTTCGTTCATTCGGCATATAGAGTAAAACCCCTTCCTCAAATTTTGCTCACATGCTCCCTAAGTAAAGGTCTTACTCTATTCTAATTCATATACTTATATTTTTCTACTATCATTGGCTGAAGTTGTTTGCCTTCCAATGCGGCTGCACATGTCTCCTTGATCAATTCATTGCGTGCCACAAGGGAATTGGGCTTGACATGGGGATTATCCTGTCCGAAAGGAACAAAATAAATATTTTTGGTGGCCATGAGTTTGGCGATGTTTGCCGCATTTAAACCGAGTGCATCGTTGGTTGAAATGGACAACACCACGGGACGTAAATTGCGCAGGGTGGCTTTGGCAGCCATTAACACCGGACTGTCAGTTAAGGCATTGGCCAATTTTGACGTGCTGTTCCCTGTCAGAGGAGCAATCACCATGATATCCAACGGACGAACAGGTCCTAACGGTTCAGCCTTGACAATGCTGTCAATGATCTCTTCCCCGGTAATCTCTTGAATTTTCCTGACCCAGTCCTCAGCCTTGCCGAATTTCGTATCCGTTGTGAGTAACGTATGCGTGACAATGGGAATCACCTGGGCACCGGCTTCTTTCAACCTGCGCATTTCCGGCATGACTTCGTCAAACGTGCAATGTGACCCTGTTAATCCGAAACCAATTCTTTTTCCTTTTAAATCCATTTTACTCCCTCCCGGAAAGATGTTGATCAGATAATAATTCAGTCACGACGCCAGCAATAATTTTTCCTGCTGTTTTGGGGGCAACAATTCCGGGAAGACTGGGAGCAAGTATCGCCTTGATGCCTCTTTTTTGGGCAAAACGAAAATCCGTCCCGCCGGGGTGCGAAGCTAAATCAAGGATGAACGTGTGCGGGGGCATCCGTGACAGAATTTCCGCTTTAACGATTGGTGCAGGGATCGTATTCAATAAAATATCGCAATGGTGGACATGCTTGCTCAACTCATTGATATGAAAGGGAATGAGTCCCATTTCATAAATGCGGGCCAAATGCTCTTTTTCCCTGGCCCCTACGGACACACGCGCTCCAAGGGCAGCAAAAGCCCTGGCCACCGACATCCCCGTTCTGCCCAATCCTAGGACAATGACGTCCGCATCATGTATGGTAATATCGGTATTTTGGATGGCCATCATAATGGCCCCTTCAACGGTTGGGATAGAATTGTAAATGGCGACATCATTTCGCTCGAGCAATTGGACGACTTTAATGTTTGAAGGCGAAGTCAGTCCAAGTAAATAGTCATTGGCCATACCCGTATAGATCACACAATGTTTGGGCAGGTGTTGAATGTGCTTCTCCTTCAACACAATGGTCTTTTCCGAAAAAATGCTCTCCACGACCCCGTCTGCATTTGTTCCGACAATGGGGAGGATCAAAGCATCGGCGCTTTCGAGTGCCTCACTGTCCATATCCGCTTTGGTCGCACCCGAATATTCATTCTGCAAACGATTAAAGCCGATTAAGGTGATGGTCGCATCGAGTTCGCTGCACTTTTTTATCACTTCTAATTGGCGGGCATCGCCACCGATGAAGACGGTATGAAATCCGGTTAACATCTTGACTTAATTGCTCCTTTCCGTTTAGGGACGTGTGTTCCGGAATTGATTGCCGATCTATCTCATCGTATGACCAATACCCATATATGGTGCCGTTTTCCTTTTGTTTCATCCCTTCATTTTGTCATATTGTCTCAGTTCAACAATCATCATTTCCGGTCCAATTTTGCGTATGGCTTGCCAAGGAATGAGCACCTCCCCTTTTTTCTTACCCAAACCTAAAAAATTTTTGGCTGGAAAAATAATGGATTCAATGCTCCCTGTCGTTTCATCAATGAGCAAATCCGAACCTCCCAACATGCCCATGCGTTCCCCGTGGTCCAAATCAATGATCTCCTTGCCGCTCAACTCACTCAATCTCATCATTTCCGCCTCCTTCGTTTCTCCATAAGTAGAAATGGACGCCTAGTTTAAAGGTGCTTACATAAATGGGTGCCTAGTTTGTACTTATTCAAAATCGGTGCAAAAAAGAAGCGAAAATAAAAAAAGCCCTGTTGAGGGGCAGTGTTTCAAAAAGAAAGCCCGGCCTGTGCCGGGCACTAAGAACAAAGTAAATTGTCACGATACATCGTTTCGGGTATTTGTTTTAAGGAACTGATCAAGGCCAGGCTGTGCGGTTGCTGAAACAATTTTTGAGCGAGTTGGTGAATATCGGTTAAAGTAATTTCGTTGATTCGTTCGATGACATCCTCAACCGTTAAATGTTCGTTCAACAGAAGCTCGTTCTTGCCCATGCGCACCATACGGCTGTACGTACTTTCCAAATTTAAGATCAAGTTCCCTTTGAGCTGTTCTTTTGAGTTGCGAAGCTCTTTTTCAGTGACCCCGGCGTCGGCAATATCTTCCAGAATATGCATGAATAAATGGTAGACATCCTCCAGATGCTGATTGGACGTTCCCGCATAAACGTGCAATGAACCGACTTCTTGAAAAGAGGACAGGTAGGAAAAAACGGAATAAGCCATGCCCTGCTCCTCCCTGATTTTTTGGAAGAGCCTCGAACTCATGCTGCCGCCCAAAATATTATTCAATAAAATAAGAGCGTATAATTGCGCATCGCCAATGTGCAGCGCTTTCAAACCGATGCAGATGTGGGACTGTTCGGTATCTTTCGCCTTGAAAATGTGTTCTTTCGTCACACAGGGGCGGGCCTGTTGAAACTGTTGGACCTGATTGGGAAACTCGTCAAAAAATTGTTCAACCAACTCGACCACTTGATCTTCCCGGATATGTCCGGCCACAGCGATGACCGTGTTTGTGGACGTATAGTGTGCTTGCATGAAGGCGTATAAATCATCTGCTGTTAATTGCTGTAAAACATCCTGACGACCGAGAATACTGAAACCTAAGGCATGGTTGTTATAGGTGGCCTTGGCAATCAAATCGTGAATCAATTCGTCCGGCGTGTCATCACACATATTCAGTTCTTCCAAAACAACATTTTTCTCTTTGGCAATTTCTTTTTCGTCAAAGGTAGAGTGAAAAAACATGTCGGCCAGCACTTCCATAGCGTATGGCAGGTGTTCATCAAGCACTTCGGCAAAGTAGCACGTGTACTCCTTGGAGGTAAAAGCGTTTAAATGTCCGCCGATTTTATCGAAGGCCTCGGCAATATCGCGAGCGGTCCTGCTTTCCGTTCCCTTAAACAACATATGTTCGGTAAAATGAGCGATCCCATTATTTTGAGGCGTTTCATGCTTGGATCCCGTCCCGATCCAGATCCCTACCGACACTGAACGCACGGATGGGATATTCTCCATCACCAGGCGCAAACCGTTGGGGTAAGTATGTGTTTGAATCAAAAGTGCTGCCCTCCTCTGACCCATTGAGATGACTAAAATTAATATACCAAAGTTATTCTAGTCTCACAATAGATAACGAGCGGGCGGGACTGATCACTTCGGAAACCGTTCCAATGGCCAACTCTTTTTGCTTGGCCCCTTCAATCAAACGCGGCAGCGCCTCTATAGTAGAAAATGTGGGGTGCATCAGAACTAACGCCCCATTATCCAATTTGGGCACCACACGTTCAACCATTTGATCGGCCGACGGTTTTTTCCAATCAACCGTATCCAATGTCCATAAGATTGTTTTCAGTTTTTGACCATGGGCCACATTGACGACGCGATGATCAAATGCACCCGACGGAGGAGCAAACAAGTGACTTTCGATCCCCAATTCTCGAATCAAATGCTGAGTTTGCTCGATTTCCCCTTTAATCTCTTTCACGCTCATCTGTCTTAAATCGGGATGAGAATAGGCATGATTGCCGATTTCATGCCCTTCACTGGCGATCTGCTGAGCCAACGCTTTGTTTCTGGACAGCCATTTGCCATCCAGGAAAAAAGTGGCCTTCACATCATATTCAGCGAATGTGTCCAGCATTTCTTCGATATATTCCGTTCCCCAGGCCACGTTAATCATGAAAGAAACCATGGTCTTCCGTGGATTTCCCCGATAAATCGGGTTCGGGGGCAAGTCATCCAATGTGACTTCCGGCTCGACTTCTTCAATGACGAGATGCTCCGGAACCACTTTTCCGATCGCTTTTGCGATGCGGATCGATTTTTCTTCATTAATGCGGATGCCGTTGTAACCCGGTATCGCTTTCCAAACGCGGTCAATCTTGGCATCGACAGGATCCTGATTGAACTTGCGGGCCAGCGCTTGAATTTGTTCGGTCAAATCATCGCTTTCAGCATCAGGAGAGGGGCGGGCAATCACTTGAAGGTCACTTTCTTTCAATGAAGCAATGTATGTATCGATTGGGGGAAGATTGATCAGGAGCAGAACAACACAAAACAAAGCGCTGAAAAAGATGAGCTTCACCCAAGGGCCTTTGCCTGTACTCACGGTTTTCTCTCCTTTGGAAACACATTCGATCTAATGGAAACACCTCGGTCAAATGGAAACACATTCGATCTAAAGGACAATCTGTTCTAAGAACAACTTTTTTACATCGTATGGATCCAAAGGAGAAATTATGCACACTTGTCTGAGCAAAATGCAATATTTTTGTACCCGTCAAATATATGCCTCAGGCCAATAAAAAAATCGAGGGCTATTAAGATAGCTCTCAATTTTTCCTTCTGGAAACGGATGGCGATTGATCCTTCAACAAAGCTTTTCGGGACAAATTGACCCTCCCCTGCTGATCAATTTCCGTCACTTTCACTAATACTTCGTCACCAATAGAGACGACATCTTCCACTCTGTTCACCCGTTCCTGTGCCAACTGGGAAATATGACACAAACCTTCTTTGCCCGGCAAAATCTCGATAAATGCGCCAAACTTTTCGATTCGGGTCACTTTGCCTAAATAAGTTTCACCGACTTCCACTTCCCGAATGATATTTTGGATAATTTTTCCTGCTTTTTCATTCATTTCAGGATCCGGAGAAGCAATATAAATCCGGCCATCCTGCTCAATATCAATTTTAACACCGGTATCTTCGATAATTTGATTGATCATCTTTCCGCTTGGACCGATGACCGTGCGTATTTTTTCGGGATCAATGCGCATTGTTTTGATTTTCGGCGCATAAGGTGACAGGGCATCTTTCGGTGCTTTAATCGTCAAGGCCATATGATCCAAAATATGAAGTCTGGCCTCTTTGGCCTGCTCTAAAGCCTGAACTAAAATCTCTTCGGTCAGCTGGTCAATTTTAATATCCATTTGCAGTGCGGTGACGCCTTTTGTCGTCCCGGCCACTTTAAAGTCCATATCCCCGAGATGATCTTCCATACCTTGGATGTCCGTCAGGACAGTGACTTTATCTCCTTCCTTGACCAGTCCCATGGCTATGCCGGCCACAGGGGCTTTGATCGGGACGCCTGCATCCATCAGCGCTAACGTGCTGGCGCAGATGCTGGCTTGTGAGGTTGACCCGTTGGATTCCAATACTTCGGAAACCAAACGAATGGTGTACGGAAACTCTTCCTCCGAAGGAATGATCGGTTCCAAAGCGCGTTCGCCTAAAGCACCGTGACCGATTTCTCGGCGGCCGGGGGCTCTGATCGGTCTGGCTTCACCGACGCTGAACGAAGGGAAGTTATAATGGTGCATAAACCTTTTCGATTCTTCCGTTTCCAAACCGTCCAGTATTTGAACATCGCCAAGCGGACCGAGTGTACACACGCTTAACACTTGTGTCTGTCCTCGGATAAATAAACCGGAACCGTGCGTGCGGGCCAATACGGAAATTTCAGAGGATAAAGGTCTGATTTCGTCCGGTTTCCTCCCGTC
>CALBTX010000034.1 GCA_937967685.1 uncultured Bacillaceae bacterium
ATCAATAAATACATAAACGATGTCGCCATGCCGAAGTAGATCAAGACGGAAATGATATCGTTAATGGTTGTGATGAACGGTCCACTGGCAACCGCCGGGTCTATATTCAATTTATGCATGAGTAATGGCATAAGCGAGCCGGCGATCGTCGCAACAAGCAAAGAAGATGCGATAGAAACCCCGACGACGATCCCCAGGTACATGTGTTGGAGCCAAAACAAAATAATGAGAAAGATGACAATCCCGCATGTTATACCAGTAATCAAGCCGGTTAATGTTTCGCGGCGCAATCGTTTGAAAAACCCCTCTTTCGATATTTCACCTGTCGCAAGTCCGCGCACCGTCACCGCTAAGGCTTGGGTTCCGGTATTTCCGGCCATTCCGGCAATTAACGGAATAAAGATGGCCAAGATGGCGACTTGATCCAATGTGTCTTCAAACTGACGAATGAGACTGGCGGTAATCAGACCCAGAAACAATAGGATGATCAACCAAGGCAGTCTTTTCTTAGCTGCATTCAATGCGGATTGATCGCCTGGTTCCATATCAGATACCGCAGCTAGTTTGGAATAGTCATCACTCGCTTCCTCCTCCATGACATCCAAAATGTCATCCACCGTGATGATTCCCAGCAAGTGCTGTTTGAAATCAACGACAGGTAAAGCGAGAAAATCGTAATCTTTCATTAACCGTGCAATGTCTTCTTGGTCGTCTCCGACATAAGAAAAAACGACCCGGTCCCCCATCACTTCACTGACCAAAGTATCTCGTTCACTAATGATCAAGTCCCTAAGCGAAATGACACCGACAAGTTTTTTGTCATCATCCACGACAAAGACGTAATATATCGTCTCAGCATCAGGGGCGGCTTCACGCAAATGGGCCATCGCCTCACGGATTGTCATGTTTTTGTTGACGACGACATACTCCGTCGTCATGATACTTCCGGCCGTTTTTTCTTCATAATGGAGCAAACTACGGATTTCATCAGCTTCTTCTTGGTCCATTAATGTCAAAAAACTGGCAACTTGATTCTTTTCGTGTAAGTTCAAAATATCGACTGCATCATCTGTCGGTAAATCGTCTAATATTTTTGCCGCATAGACAGGCTCCATTTCAAGCATGCACTCACTAAAAAATTCAAAATCCATATGCATGCTGAGCTCGGCCATTTCTTCAGGTGACAAATACGTATACATCTGAAACCGTACGTCATCTGAAACTTCCTCAAAGATCCTTGCTTGATCGTATGGATGCAAGCCTAGGTATTCCTCCCGAAATTGGTCAATGCGATCATTTTCCAATGCTTCATATATGGCAGGTGAGTGATTCACTTTATGATAATCTGTTCGCTCATCTTTTTTATTTTCCATTAAAAAATCCTCCTCAAGGAAGCCGATTCATAGTATTATTGTATAGTGGTTCTTAAAAACTAACAAATCACACACCTATTTAAAATTGGCGAAATTTGACGTATGATAAAAAAGAAAGCAACAACCTATGAAGGGGATTATGATGGACAATTATTCCAAAGAGAGATATCCACTAGACTCTTTTTTGATTTTTATAATTATAGCACTGGTTGCGATCAGCTGCTTTACGTTATTTACATTGCAAGATTTTCTGCCCGCGACCATCTCAGATACGAATTTTTACATCAATCAAATGATATGGTTTGTCGTTGGTAGTATTGGCGTTTTGGCACTGATGATCCTTGATTTTGACTGGTATCGCAAAATTGCCTGGATTGTTTACGGCTTTGGGATTTTCATGCTTGCGGGGTTATTCTTTTTGCCCTGGGGAACGACCCTGAATGGTGCGAGAAGTTGGTATTTGATTGCAGGTCAATCCATTCAGCCATCTGAATTTATGAAAGTGTTTTTGGTTCTGGCACTGGCACATATGATTACTTCGCACAATGAAAAATGGACGCAGAAGAACTTGAAGTATGATCTGTTTCTGTTGGGAAAAATACTGATTCTTTCCGTTCCGCCATTCGTGCTCATTGCGATTCAGCCCGATTTAGGGTCTGCTCTGGTCATCCTCGCCATCACAGGGTTTATGACCTTAATCTCCGGAATTCGTTGGCGCACATTATTGACGATTTTCGGAAGTATTTTTGTGCTGTTGGCAACACTGATTATCCTTTATCTGGCGAACACGGATGCATTCATCGATTATTTGATGGACAGCCCGTTTCAGCACGTAGCCGGCCGGATTCAAGCGTGGCAAAACCCACATTTGTATGCCGATAGCTCGGGGCTGCAAGTCATCAAATCCATGTTGGCAATTGGCTCGGGTCAGCTATTCGGCAAGGGCATTATGGGGTTTGAAGTCTATATTCCCGAACGGCACACCGATATGATTTTCACCGCCGTTGCTGAACAATTTGGTTTTATCGGCGCAAGTGTATTGATCATTTTATATTTCTTGATGATCTACCGGATTATCAAAATCGCGCTTGATTGTAAAGACCCTTTCGGCACATACATCTGTGTCGGTATGGTCGGATTGTTCTCCTTTCAGGTTTTCCAAAATATCGGCATGTCTGTCCAGTTACTGCCACTGACGGGAATTCCGCTCCCATTTTTAAGCTATGGGGGAACTTCCTTGCTCGTTTATATGGCGGCAATCGGACTTGTACTAAATGTTCATTCACGAAAAAGAGAATTTATGTTTGATTCGGATCAAGATTAACCCAACATACCATTTCATCGGATCCGATTTTTACGGCAAATGAAACCTGACGTTTCGGCTGTCCGTACAGAAAGATAAGTAAGGGGGAATTCCGATGGATGAGGAAATTCAGAGGAAAGTATTATGGATTGTTGTGGCAATCATCTTAGGAGTCATGGGTATTTTGGCCGCTCTTGTTGGGCCAAATATGCTGTTGTTTTACCTGTATCAGTTTCACACGACGAACGTCTTTTTGATTGACGTTCCGATTATTGCCAATGTCATATTAGGAATTGGCGCTCTATTACTCGTCGCTTTCTGTTTGTTCATGCTTTTTGAACGAAAAATCTTAAAGGGGACAGGGGTCCTATTGTTGTTGGTTGGCATTGGACTTGCTTATGCGAGTGTGAATATGTATACGATGTTCACGAACTCTGAAGTGATCATGAAAGACCCACTCAGCGAAGAAACGTTTGAGTGGACGGACGTTGAAGCGGCATCGTTTGTGTTTCATGAGGCCGACAAGGAAACGAATATTACCTTTCAACTGCCAGACAATGAATTCGAATTGACGCTTGCTCAGGATAAGGCTAAAGAAATCGGCAGAATCAAACGGATTTTTTCCTCTAACGGCATTTCCTATGAGGAATCAGAAGTGAGTTCCTAATCGTTTCAAATCTTCGGGAAAATGGCTATAAAAACTTAACTGTTGACCCGTAAATGGATGTTTTAAACGAAGCATGTTGCAATGAAGCGCTTGCCGAGAGATTTTTCCAACAGGCCCACCATATAAGTCATCCCCCAACAATGGATGACCAATATGTGAAAAATGGACTCGGATTTGATGGGTACGCCCCGTCTCCAAACGAATACGTACGAACGAGCAATCACCTTTTTCTTCGGTTACCTGATAATGTGTGATTGCTCGTTTTCCTTTTTCAGACACTGTTCGTTCGATGATACTCGGTAGTTTTCGGCCAATCGGCAAGTCGATGACACCCTGTTTTTGATGCATATGGCCTTGAACGACCGCAACATACCCACGTTCGATCTCCGTCTGCTGCAACAAATGATGGGTATATCGGTCTTTGGCGATCAACACAAGACCTGACGTATTTCGGTCCAGCCGAGTCACTATATGAAAGGCATTATCCAGCCCTCTTTTTTGATAATCATATAAGACGGCATTCGCTAACGTCACTCGGTCTGCATCATTTGGATTGGGGAGAACGGCCATCCCACTATTTTTCTGAACGATCAACAACCAATCATCCTCATATAGTTTGTGAAGCGGGTATTGGATCGGAACCAACGATGGACTCACCTCTTCTTCCGGAAAACAAACCATCAATTCGTCCCCTGCGGTTAATCGTTTCCTGACGGTCACAGGCTCTCCATTCAACCGTATTTCACCCGCTTCTTTAACCTGTTTCAATAAGCGATTCGAAAAAATCCGCACGTGAAGTAAATAATCACGTACGGTCATATAAGCATATTTAGTTTGGATAAGCCATTTTATTTGTGTCATGTGAATCCCTTATTTCATGAATGATTAATCCAGCTCCGTTCGTGAGCTTGCGATGAATGAATCGTGCACACGTTTCCAGAATGGGAATGGTCTGAACCGCGCAAAACGAACACGTTCTTCAGCCACCCGGCACTGGATGGAATGAACATTCTTAAAGTTCATTGTCAAATGGTCAATGGTAATCAAAAACGTACGGTCACTTTTGGGACGTAACACGGCTGTGTGATGCTTTGGCAGAATCAACGGCGAGCCGACCGTCCGGAAAACGCGGTTGTTGATTGATGCCATTTCTGTAATTTGGAAAGCCTCTAACGATGGGTGGATAATCGCACCGCCGAGCGCTTTGTTATACGCTGTTGAACCGGATGGCGTGGAAATGCACAAGCCATCTCCGCGGAACGTTTCAAAATGCTCTCCCTTAATTTCAACATCCAGCACGACCGATCCTTCTGCTGTTTTCACCGACGTTTCATTCAGTGCGAGATAACGGTGTTCTTGGTCGTAATCTTTCGGGCGGATAATCAGTTCCAACAGTGGATACTCGATGACTTGAAACGGTGTTCTGGCGATTTCGATAATAAGCTTTTCCAACTCATCTGGTACCCAATCTGCATAGAAACCCAAATGCCCGGTATGGACTCCGATGAATGCGGTGTCTTTGAGGCGATAATTATATCGGTGGAAAGCTTCCAACAACGTCCCATCTCCGCCGACAGAAATGACCAAGTCGGGTTTTTCTTCATCATACTCCATATCAAATTCAGACAAATAACTTTTGAACTTTGATTTGATCTCTTTCGATATGTTGTCCCCTCTACTCTGCACATAGAATTTCATACATCATGCTCCCTTTCCTATCTATCAACATTTTTCGGTCAATCCTTCTTTTCTCTGAAAACCTGCTGGGCTTCTTGAATTTCTTGTCGGATCTTTGACATTTCTTCATCCAATCGGAAGGCCGCTTCAGCTGCATTGCGCAGCCGGGTTTGCACTTCCTCCGGTAATTGCCACGCATATTTATAATTCAGTGAATGCTCATTAATTGCCCAAAAGTTCATGGCCAAGGTCCGGATTTGGACTTCTGCGAGAAGTTTCTTTTCTCCGTAAATCGTTTGGACCGGATACTCGATCACAATATGATATGAACGGTACCCACTATCTTTATTTTTTTCAATATAATCTTTTTCTTCAATAATCGAAAAATCATTCCGTTGACGGATCAATTCCACAATCTCATAAATGTCTTCCACAAACGGGCAGACGACACGAAGGCCAGCAATATCTTGCACTTCTTCTTCCATTTTGGATAGTGGAATCCCCCGCCGCTTCGCTTTCTCAATGATACTTGTTATCGGTTTTACCCTTCCTGTGACAAACTCAATCGGAGAATGGCGGGATTCATAATCAAACTGTTTACGCATCCCCTTCAATTTGATTTTCAATTCATCGACTGCCTGTGAATAAGGCGCTAAGAAAATATCCCAGTTCATAGCTGCATTCCTACTTTCCGCAT
>CALBTX010000035.1 GCA_937967685.1 uncultured Bacillaceae bacterium
ATGTTGAGCATCGGGTATCGCATATCGGCTATAGTCTCATTAGCCTATGCAATGGATGCATCACATTTTGGTTTCACTTTCTGTCAAGGGATCGGTACTGGATCGCTTCAGCGATGGCCCGTTCATCGATTTTCTCCGTCTCATTCAGATCGGCGATGGTCCGGGCCACCTTTAATATTTTGTGGTATCCTCTGGCACTCAATTGGAGTTGCTCAAAAGCCGTTTTAAGCAATTCTTGTCCCGGTTTGGTCAATGTACAATCTTTTTTGATTTCCCGGGGCGTTAACATGCCGTTTGCTTTCGGTGAACCATTCCTTTCTTTTTTAAAGGCCAGGCCCCTGTTGATCCGCTTTTTCATCTGCTCTGTCGTGTACGGATTTGAAGCTGGATTGTCCGACATCGTTGTTGAACCCGTCACCAAGTCTTCATAGCTGATCATGGGCACATCGACATGTAAATCGATCCGATCATACAGCGGACCGGACAGCTTGGCGCGGTAACGTTCGATTTGAGTGGCACTGCATGTGCACGGATGTTGTTCGCTTTCATATCCGTAGTAGCCGCACGGACAAGGATTGAGAGCGAGGATCATCAGAAAATGGGCGGGGAATGTAAACCGATGATGATACCGGGTGATGCTCACTCTGTGGTCTTCGAGCGGTTCGCGCAATGATTCGATCACTTCTCGCTTAAATTCAAGAAACTCGTCCAAAAAAAGGACACCGAGATGGGCGATGCTCACTTCACCCGGTTTAACGGGAGTTCCTCCGCCAAGCATGCCCGTCGTGGTCACCGTGTGGTGGGGGGAACGGAATTGGCGTTTTCCCCAGTTGTTGTCCTCATGCCCCAACCCGGCTACACTGTGAATTTTAGCCACTTCCAATTTTTCATCTTCTTTCAGGGCTGGAAGCAGGGAGATCATTCGTTTGGCAAACATCGTTTTACCGCTTCCGGGAGGACCCATCATCAGGATATGATGAAATCCGAGCGCAGCGATTTCAAAAGCTCTTTTGACATGTTCCTGACCGTGGATGTCTTCCATTTTTTCCTCTGCATGGTCTGTCTCTGACGGTGGATGATCATCTCTTTCGTCTTTGTTTGTTGCATCCTGATTGAATCTAATTTTTGGGCGTTGAACCCGGTTCGCCAGCATCTTTGAATCTTGCATCCTTGCATCTGGATGAGAGGGGTCGGGCTGTGCGGTCACATAGGAAATCAGTTGATTAAAGTGGGCGATCGGAATCGCCTGGATGCCGGTGATCCATTTTGTTTCATATTCGTTTTCCGTCGGGATGAAGACGGACTCGAATCCTTTCTCTTTAGCCGTCATGAGAAGAGGAAGAATGCCCGTGCTCCTTCGCGTACTGCCGTTCAACGCCAATTCACCGATCACTAACATCTTTTGGAGGCGGGTATATTGGTGCTCTGGAAGCGAAAGTTGTTCATCGGCAAGCAGGATGGCCAGGGCAATAACCATATCAAAATAAGCGCCTTCTTTGCGCAAATCGGCAGGCGCCAAATTCACGGTGATTCGTTTGTTCGGGAATGAATAGCCGCTGTTGCGGATCGCCGAACGTACTCTTTCTTTAGATTCTTTCAGTGCCGAACCGGGAAGTCCAACAATATCAAAATGGGGGAGACCGTAAGCGATATCTACTTCTGTTTCCACGATCTGACCTTCAATCCCGAGCAAATGGGCACTGTACAGTTTGATATACATCTGAATGACCTCCCGACAGATTGGACCAAGTTCAGAATGCTTGTGGATAACGCTTTATCCAGGCTTGCTTTGTTTGTTTCTGAATATAAACACAGACGACATCATACTGAATGCCTACTTCTTCATGTGACTCGATATGATACTGATTTAAATAAAACTGGCTGACCTTGCGGATGGTGCGCTTCTTTTTCGATGTAATGGATTCTTCCGCCGGACCATAGCGCCATCCGGTTTTTGTCCGGACTTCAACGAAATAGAGGACATTTTCCTTTTGGAGGATGAGGTCAATCTCACCATACCGGCAGCGGAATTGCCTTTCGAGCAGTTTGAAGCCGGCTTGCTCATATTGACGCCAGACAAGCTTCTCTCCGTAATTCCCCAATTTTTTCCTGGCATCATTCATGATCTTCCGCCTGCTTTTCCAATTGATAAACCATCGCCAAAATTTCGGCGACGACTGCGTACAATTCGGGTGGAATTTGCTGTTCGAGATCGATTTTGGTCAAAACTTCAACGAGCGACGGATCTTTATGAATGGGAATGTTGTGCTCTTGGGCGATGTTGATGATGTTGCGAGCGGCCACACCGTTCCCCTTCGCTTTCAATACGGGAGCTTCTGACGTTTCAGCATCGTACTGTAAAGCGGCCGCTTTCTTGATGTGTTTATTCTTTTCAGTCATATGCATTCTCTTTCCCGTCATATGCGCATGTCCACCCCCTGATAAGTCATGCTCGAGGAGGGCAGCCTCATAGGTTGATGCCTTTCTTCCGTATTTTTCACAGTGAGTGTACTGAGATGATAACCCAGCGCCTTTAGATTTTCGGACAAAGCGGGTTTGAGCTTTGTGAGCCAATTCTGAATCTTGTTTGCGTTATAGATGGTGACGGAAATGCGTTTGTCCACAATATGTATATCCAGGCACGTTTCCCCCAAATATGGCAGGTCAACGTAAAAAATCATCCGGCAGTTATCGGGATCAATACGACCTGTGCTCGTTTTTTTCCCTTCCATCTGTCCGTAAAAATCGTCGGCTCGCTGGCCGTTTGGGACAAAAAATTGCAAGAACAATTGATAAAATGGCGACGGGCTCGTCTCCAATTGTAAAAACAGCTGTTGACCGGCAATGTGCTGCCCCAACGCTTCAGCGATCGGTCTGGCCTGTCTGGACAGGAACGGATCTTGTAAAAGTTGCTGCAATTGATGTTTAAGCTGTTTAAAGTTGTCTGCTAGCTGGATTCTTTGCCGTTGGGCGGGTGTTAATAAAGCGCGCAGTTGTTCCAATTGTTTGGAAAACGGTGGTCCAAAGAGGAAGGAACGTACAGCCAGCACCGTTTCTTCTGTCAGCGGCAACGATCGCTGTAAGGCGATTTGAATCGAGGGCAGTGTTTGCTGTGGATGGCCTAAGTTGGACAACAAGTGCCGCGCTTGCTGTAAAACCGATGGATTCATCGGCAATTTTTGTTTGACAAAATAACGGATCGTCTCTTCGCTCCATTTGCTTTCGGGTAAACCAAAATAACGGATCAGCGTTGTCATGTCTTTTGCTTGTTCCGCTTGCCCACTCCCCGAGGGGGTGGGAATGACTTTTAAAATGATCGGATCATTGACGGACATCACTTGAAACCATGAACGCTGGCCAAGCTTGAGAGGAGCTTCAAGTTGGGCGCGCCATTTCATGGGGCCCATTTGAACAACAGCCGTCTGATTGGGAAGTATGCGCAGGATTTCGCCCCTTAATACTTGACCTTGATACAGCACCATATGTTGGGGCTGGGAGCGGTTGGCGCTGTTTAAGCCTGTACTTTTGAATAAAGATGAGAGCAGTGGGGAAGAAAACACCCTTTTTCCTCCTCCCAATTTTTTAAAGGCGTATGATCGGGCATGTTCTCCGGAGATGTGTCTGCGGCATGGATGCCCAACCTGATGTATGTAGTCAGAACAATCGCCATATGTCCGCAAAGTAAATGTGTGGAAAATGCGCGATTCGACCAATGCGATTCGAACCTGTGATGAGACCGATAATTGTATGTATGCCTGTCCGAACAGCTTATCAAAGTCAATGATCTATCCGTTCATTTATCTGTGGGCCTGACCCATGTGGTTGATCAATCCATTCATTTATATGTGTGCCTAACCTGTGCGCCTGATCCATGTCGTTGATCATTCTGCTCATTTAAGATGCGGGTCAAAAAACTTCTGCGATGAATGGGGGTTGGGCCGTATTGTTTCAGCGCAGCGATATGTTCTTTCGTCGCATATCCTTTATGCTGGTCAAATCCGTAAGCAGGGTATTTATCGGCGATTTTGATCATCCATTCATCTCGAGACACTTTGGCTAAAATCGAAGCGGCGGCAATGGAAGCTGAACGCGCATCCCCTTTAATCATCGCTTTCTGGGGGAGGGTCACATCGAGTTCGACAGCATCAACGAGGAGATAATCAGGTTCAGAGTTCAAGCCGAGCAAAGATTGCTGCATCGCTTTTTTGGCCGCCTGATAAACATTGATCCGGTCAATTTCTTCGGCATGGACATATGTTATTTTGTAGTTCACAGCTTCCCGGCGAATGACGGCCGCCATTTTCTCCCGCTGTAATGCACTCAGTTGTTTTGAATCATTTAATTCCAAATGGATAAAATCCGGGGGTAAAATCACCGCGGCGGCAACGACTGGGCCGGCCAGGGGACCTCTGCCCGCTTCATCAATCCCGGCGATACGGGCATAGCCTTGTGCTCTTAATTCCGTTTCGTTCCGCGTGATGAGCTGCCAACGCCGGAGTTGCTGCTGGTACCGATTTTCCCGGCGATACCACCATTGCACGAGACGCTGGACACCTGTGCGATCGTCGTTTTCGAGGTCAGGGAGCCAGTTTTGCACTTCCTGCCGATCGGCATCTCTCAGCCAGTTTTGCACTTGTTTCACCGTCATTTGACGAAAGTTCATCGTAAATTCAGTCCTTGGCGAAGGCGATCTAAAATTTGCTGCATGTCTTGGGGCAGGGGGGAATCGAAATCCATCCGTTGTCCTGAACGGGGATGATCGAAAGCTAATGATTTGGCATGCAAGGCTTGTCCATCGATCAGTGTCAAACGTCGATGCGGGCCATATTTTGGATCCCCGAGGAGAGGATGGCCGATGTATTTCATGTGCACACGAATTTGATGTGTTCTTCCGGTTTCTAATTGAAGCTGTACAAACGTATGCTCGGCAAAACGTTCCAAAACTGTAAAATGAGTCACCGCTTCTTTCCCTCCGGCAATGACATCCATCTCTTGCCGGTTTTTAGGATGTCTGCCGATCGGCGCATTTATCGTTCCTTGATCATGAGCCAAACTCCCGCAAACAATGGCTGCATATTTTCTCGTGACGGTATGATTTCTTAACTGTTCAGCCAGGGAGAGATGGGCCAGATCATTTTTGGCCACCATCAAAAGCCCCGAAGTATCTTTGTCGATCCGGTGAATGATGCCGGGGCGCAACACGCCGTTAATGCCCGACAAATCCCGGCAGTGTGCCAACAGGCCGTTCACGAGGGTGCCGGAATAATGACCGGGGGCGGGGTGAACGACCAACCCTCTCGGCTTGTTAACAACGAGGAGATCGTCGTCCTCATATGTAATGTCCAGCTCCATCGGTTCCGGTCGAATGTCGGCTTCTTTCGGCGGGGGAATCTGCAGCAGAATGTGATCATTTGCCTTCACTTTGTAATTGGCTTTAACCATGCGCCCGTTCACGTTGACGAGTCCGTCCTTAATCCATTGTTGAATTTGGGATCTTGAGAAGGGTTCATTTTCGGCTAAAAATTGGTCAATGCGCCGTCCGGCTTCATTTTGAGCGACCCGGGTCCTCACTTCTTCATAAGATGCCATGGATTTTCAGATCCTCTTTACCCTTTTTTATGTTTCATTTCCGTTAAACTGTCGCGCAGCGTATCAATAAACAAAATAGCGACTCCGATGACCAGGGCGCTGTCCGCGACATTGAAAATCGGGTAATCATAGAAAAATTGGCCGATCGTGATTTTGACATCGATAAAGTCAACCACTTCCCCCGTCAACAAGCGGTCAATGAAATTGCCGACAGCGCCCCCCAGAATCAAGGCTAAAGACCAGGATAACACTTTTTTCTCATTTTTGAGCTTGATTAAGTAATAGGCGATGCCGATGATAATGACCAGCGTGATGACAATAAAAAACCAGCGCTGATCCTGCAGAATGCCAAAAGCGGCTCCGCGATTGCGGTGAGAGGTCAAATATAGAAAATTTCCCAGAACGTGAATCGATTCCCCCAATGTCATATACTTGACGACGAACCATTTTGTTCCTTGGTCGATCGCTACAACAATGGCAGCGATGAAAAAATAGAGCATCATTTTCCTCCAACTGATCAGCCTGTTGTTTGATCAAGAATTTCAAATGACATCTACCAATTGAACGATTAAAATGACATATCACAATTGTGTACGATTAAATACATACAAATTTTAGCATATGTGGTGTCAGAAAGGAAGATAAGGCCAGCGTTCTTCTTTATTCTGCTGGCAGAGGTGCGCAAAAGAACGGGAAAACGTGTAACGGCTAAAACAGTTACTCTCGCTGTACTTTAGTTTTTGGGCATTGTTATACTGCTGATTTTGACGGATAGTTAAAGAGAAAAGCTTTTTGACTTATTTTATTTAGCTTCTTGTTTTTGCCCTTGTCTTTTTACACAATATATGGTACTCTTGATCGAGAAAACATACTACATATTGTTTTGGCGCGTCGGGTCTGCTGTTTACAGCAGATAATAGGGAATCCGGTGAAATTCCGGAACTGCCCCCGCAACTGTGAGTGTGAACGAAACCTCCGCACCACTGCACATGACGGTGACAGCTGTTTGTGTGGGAAGGAGAGGGAGTAGGATGATGCACGAGTCAGGAGACCTGCCCGAGTGCGCGTATGTTTTCCGACCTTCGGGGATGGAGCGTTGGAAGCGATACGTGAGTGGCAGCTTTGCCCTTTTGTGCGCTGCGGCAGCTGTCATGTTCACTTTGTGTCTTTTTGTCGCTCCTATGCTCATCCAGTGAAGGATGAGCTTTTTGTTTTGTGATCAATTTTTTCTGAGAGGAGAAAGGAGTGATCAATGGGTGCTTATTGCGTATCATTCCCGCACGGGAAATGTGCGCAGGTTTGTCCGTAAGCTGGATGAGGATCATGTCCCAATCGATGAGCTGCTTATCGTCGAGCGACCGTTTATCGTGGTCACCTACACGACAGGTTTTGGAGAAGTGCCACACAAAGTGGATGCTTTTCTCCAACGCAACTATCCGTATTTAATCGGCGTGGCGGCCAGCGGTAACCGCAATTGGGGTCGGTCGTTTGCCAAAAGTGCTGACGTGATTGCCGAAAAATATAACGTCCCGGTCATCTCTAAATTCGAGCTGTCCGGAACGGAGAAAGATGTGCACCGATTTAAAGAAAGGGTGAAGGAAATATGGCCAGCCGACACATTCAATTAAACAACGAAATGATGATCTTGAAAGACGACTTTTTTCAATTGGAAAAAGATAGAGAAGCGGTCGAGGAATTCATGCAAGAAGTGGATGAAAACATGTTGGTCTTTGAAACGCTGAAAGAAAAAATAGATTACATGATTGAAAACGACTATTATTACAACGTTTACGAGGACTATGGCCTCGATCAGATCAGGCAGGTGTTTGAGCAGGCCCATGCTTACCGCTTCAAGTTTCAATCGTACATGGCGGCTTCAAAATTTTACAACGATTACGCCTTGAAAACCGACGACCAATCAACATACCTTGAATATTACGCCGACCGCGTAGCTATTGTCGCCCTTTACCTCGGCGGCGGGAATGTTGATCTGGCGCTGAGGCTGATGCGTTCGATGATGGAACAGCGCTACCAGCCGGCCACACCGACCTTCATGAACGCCGGAAGAAAGCGGCGCGGGGAGATGGTCAGCTGTTTTCTTTTGGAAATGGATGACAGTCTCAACTCCATCACTTTTAACATCGGCACAGCGATGCAGCTGTCAAAAATTGGCGGGGGTGTGGCCTTGAATTTGTCCAAGTTGCGGGCCCGCAATGAACCGATCAAAGGCGTGAAGGGGGCTTCAAGCGGTATTATACCGGTTGTCAAACTGCTGGAGGACGCTTTCTCCTACGCTGATCAGCTTGGGCAGCGCAAAGGGGCTGGTGCCGCTTACTTGAATATTTTCCATTGGGACGTGATGGAATTTCTGGAGACGAAGAAAATTAATGCGGACGAAAAAATACGTATCAAGTCGCTGTCCATCGGATTGATAATTCCGGACAAGTTTTTTGAGCTGGCGGAGAAAAACGAGCCGTTTTACGTCTTTGCGCCATATTCCGTCTATCAAGAATATGGACAGCATTTGGATGATATGGATATGAACGAGATGTACGACACACTTGTCCAAAATGAGCATGTTCGGAAAAAAGCGTACGATGCGCGCGAAATGCTGACCAAAATCGCGGTAACACAATTGCAGTCGGGCTACCCGTACCTCGTGTTTAAAGACAACGCCAATGAAGTCCATGCGCTCAAAGATGTCGGTGACATTAAAATGTCGAATTTGTGCACTGAGATTTTTCAGCTTCAGGAAACATCGACGATCAACGATTATGAAGAGGAAGACATCATCCGCCGTGACATCAGCTGCAATCTCGGTTCGCTGAACATTGTCAACGTGATGGAATCCGGTAAAATTCGCGAATCCGTGCACGAAGGGATTGAAGCGCTGACAGCCGTGTCC
The DNA here is from genome assembly GCA_937967685.1 of uncultured Bacillaceae bacterium. Lineage (GTDB taxonomy): Bacteria > Bacillota > Bacilli > Caldalkalibacillales > Caldalkalibacillaceae > CALBTX01. Next base: position 8,495 of record CALBTX010000035.1, read on the forward strand.
GACAAAGCAAACATTCGTCAGGCGCCGAGTGTGAGAAAAGCGAACGAAGAACTTCATTCCGTCGGCCTGGGAGCGATGAACTTGAACGGTTTCTTGGCCAAGAACGAGATCATGTATGAAAGCGAAGAAGCGAAAGATTTTGTGCGCACCTTTTTCATGATGATGAATTTTTACTCTCTGGAAAAAAGCAATGAAATCGCTCGGGAGCGTCAAACGACGTTCAAAGATTTCCAGAAGAGCACATATGCCACAGGGACGTACTTCCAGCAGTATCTGGAAGAAGATTTCGCACCGCGAACGGACAAAGTAAAGCAGCTGTTTAGGGGCATATATATTCCGCAGCCAAGTGACTGGTTGAATCTGAAAGAGAAAGTGCAGAAGGACGGATTGTATCATGCTTACAGGCTGGCGATCGCCCCGACGCAAAGTATCAGTTACATTCAGAATGCAACGTCAAGTGTACTGCCCATCGTTGATCACATCGAAAACCGAACGTACGAAAAGTCAACGACGTACTATCCCATGCCGTTTTTGTCACGGAGGAATTATTACTACTACAAGTCGGCATACCATATCGATCAACTGAAATTGATCGACCTGATCGCTGAAATCCAGCGTCACGTTGACCAAGGGATCAGCACCATTCTTTACGTCAACAGCCATATATCCACTCGGGAACTGGTGCGCTATTACGTTTATGCGCATAAAAAAGGTCTGAAGAGTCTGTACTACACCCGGAACAGACATGTGGATATTGCCGAGTGTACGAGCTGTGCCGTCTAAAATAAAATTTAAATCAGCAAGGAGGACTGTTTGCCATGGAAGCGGTCAACTGGAACAGACCGACAGACGATTTTAGCGAATCTTTTTTAAAACAGAACATTGCTCAATTTTGGACTGCAGAAGAAATCGGAGTGTCCCGGGACATCTCCACTTGGGTCACCTTAAGTGAAGAAGAGCGTGACGTGTACAAAAACGTCCTCGGCGGATTGACGTTGCTTGACACGGAACAGGGTGGTGAGGGGATGCCCCTCATCCTGCTGCATGTCGACAATTTGCAACAAAAGGCGGTCTTATCGTTTATGGGGGCGATGGAACAAATTCACGCCAAAAGCTACAGCCACATTTTTACGACGCTTTGTACAGATGAAGAAATTCGAGGCATTTTTGATTGGGTGCGAGAACATCCTCTTTTGCAGCAAAAAGCAGCGCTCATCCAGCAGTACTATCGTCACTTATTGACGGCAAATGTCACTAAAAAGTCATTATACATGGCCATGGCGGCCAGTGTGTTTCTGGAGAGTTTTCTGTTTTACAGCGGCTTTTACTATCCGTTGTATCTTGCGGGGCAAGGGAAATTGACCGCATCAGGGGAAATCATCAACCTGATTATCCGCGATGAATCCATTCACGGTCTGTACGTGGGGACAATCGCCCAAGACATTTACGGACAGTTGGGAGAAAAAGAGCAGCGGGAAGCGGATGAGGAGCTGCAGACACTTTTAAACGCGTTGTATGCCAACGAGATCCGCTACACGGAAGAACTTTACAGACCGATCGGTCTGGCTGACGATGTGGCGGCATTTGTCCGCTACAATGCCAACAAAGCGCTGATGAACTTAGGGCGCGAACCGTACTTTCCCGAAGAAGCAGTCAATCCGATCGTTCTTAACGGTCTGAGGACAGAGACGAAAAATCACGACTTTTTTAGCGTGAAAGGAAACGGCTATGTGATGGCCCTGAACATTGAACCGCTCAGGGATGAAGACTTTAAATTTTAAGCCTGTCTGGAATATTTTTACTTGACTCAGTTTTCTTTTTCCATTAATGTAAGTATTAATTAAATACTGACAGTGAAGTCCTTATCCAGAGTCGGGGGAGGAACCTGGTCCTTTGATCCCGCGGCAACCTTTACTCGGAATGTGAGTTGCGAGTAAAAAGGTGCCCATTCCAGCAGACCGCACGGATGGTCTGAAAGATAAGGAAGAGTTGATTCTATCAAAACCTCTTCCGCCCGGAAGAGGTTTTTAACTTTCCTCGATGAACATGATGGGCATGCCGCGATGAACATGATGGGCATGGTTAAAGAGAGGCAAATTTCATTTAAACCAAGTATTCATATTTGTTAAGTATATTTTAAAGGAGGTGGTCACCATGCTTTTTATTCAGCATTGAAAAGATTACTGCTAATGTTTTGAGACAAACAGCTGTTATCTTTGTGTGGCACTATCCGGATCTATGGTCAATCAATCAAACATTGGGGAGTGTGAATGAAATGAGCGACGTTGTCACGATATCAGGAAGTCCATCAGAATATTCGAGATCAGACCGTGTCCTAAAATATCTTTGTCATTTGTTGGAAGGAGCAGGATTATCTACGACGCAAATTTCAGTTCGCCATATCAAACCCGAAGATCTTGTCTATGCACGGTATGACAGTCCGGCCATCGAACATATCGCTTTATCCATAAAAAATGCTCGCGGCCTGATCATAGGATCACCTGTCTATAAAGCTTCTTACTCAGGTGTGCTTAAAGCGTTGCTTGACTTGCTGCCGCAAGAAGCTTTGAAAGATACACCAACCCTTCCGATCATGGTTGGGGGCAGCATGGCTCACTTGTTAGCCATTGATTTTGCTTTAAAGCCGGTGTTATCAACATTAAAAGCGCAAAACTTACAAGGGGTTTACTTACTCGATCAGCACATTGATCGTGAAAATGAAACCAATCCAATTGTCAATCACGATGTGTTACATCGATTAAACGTAGAATTACAATCGTTTATCCGCAGCGTTAAAAAACAAAAAAGTGTATTTGTTCAGGAGAAAAAAGAGACAAGGAGAGCGGTACAATGAAAAAACGAATTCACTTGAACGGATTTACTCAAAATTCGGTCGCCCCTCATTCACCGGGTTTATGGAGACACCCGCAGGATGAAGGTCATCGTCACGGCGAGCTGGCCTATTGGATCGAAATCGCTCAATTGCTTGAACGCGGGAAATTCGATGCGGTATTTCTCGCGGATGTCAGCGGAATATACGATGTCTACCAAAACAGTTACAAACCGGCGATTCGCCATGCGGTCCAAGTTCCGCTGCATAATACCTTGCTGCAAATCTCGGCGATGGCTGCACACACGCAGTATTTGGGTTTCGCCCCGACTTATTCCGCAACGTATACACAGCCTTATAAACTGGCCAGGGAGTTTTCAACGTTGGACCATTTGACGAATGGACGCGTCGCTTGGAACATTGTGACCTCTTACTTGGAGAGCGAGGCGGTCAACCAAGGATTAAGGACAAGGATCGAACACGACAAACGTTATGATCGAGCGGAAGAATATATGGATGTGGTCTATAAATTGTGGGAGTACAGTTGGGAAGAGGATGCCGTCATAGCCGACGCTGAAACCGGCATCTACGCAGATCCGGAGAAAGTCCATCCCATCCATCATCAAGGGGATTATTTCAGTGTGCCTGGTGTTCATCTCGTTGATCCGTCTCCACAGCGCACGCCGGTGTTATTTCAAGCCGGATCTTCTTCACGCGGGCGTGACTTTGCGGCAAAACATGCGGAGGCCATTTTTACGACGACCCAGAATACCATAGCGGAATTAAAAGCTTTTTCAACAGATATACGCAGCAGAGCCAAAAAGTTCGGCCGTCGTCCTCAAGATATTCTCATCTTTCCAGGCGTTGTCCCGATCGTGGGATCGACCGAAGCGGAAGCACAGGCCAACTATGAAGCATTGAAGCAGTATGTCAGTTACGAGGGAACGCTTGCCCTTTTGTCGGGACATACGGGGGTGGACTTCTCCAGTTACGATCCCGACGAATATGTTGAAAATTTAGAAACGAATGCGGCCCGAGGCTTTCTCCATCAATATACGATTGTCAATCCAGAGAAGAAATGGACCGTGCGGGACGCTGTTACCCATCACGGGTTAGGCATCGGCGCTTGGAAAATTGTGGGCACGCCGGAACAAATCGCTGATCAGCTAGAAAAAATGGCGGTGGAAGGTGATGTAGACGGGTTTAATATTATTCAAGCAGTTTCGCCCGGTACATTCCGTGATTTTGTGGACTATGTCGTTCCAGAACTGCAAAGACGCGGCATGCATCGAACGGAGTATGAGGCAGCGACTTTGCGTGAAAACATGTTTGGCAAGGGAAGGGTGCGTCTGCCGAACAATCACCCGGCAAAAAGGCTTGGGTCCCAACCATCTCATCAAATGCACCACTCCGGCTAGTATCCCTCATCCTTAATGGATTCGGCAACATGTGAACAAGGGGCCAAACAGATTCGATCCGTCTGTTGGGTCCCTTGAAAATATGATAGGCATGATTTCCGATACGGAGATTATTTCCTTGAAAATAAGAAAAAAACACAATATTTGGCAAATTCGTTCGTTCTTCGTCATGAATCTTCAGCGAATTTTATGTTGGACACCAGAATCACTGACAAAAACATATTCGACAAATTGTTTCGGATATTGTAAGCTGATAAGGAAGATTTTTGATTGTTGAATAGTCTGGATAGGAGGATGGCAAATGAATATCCATGAATATCAGGCCAAAGGGGTCTTGAAACAA
>CALBTX010000036.1 GCA_937967685.1 uncultured Bacillaceae bacterium
ATTTGCAAGGCAAAATTCACAAGAAAGTCATCGAAACGACTGACGTGCAAGATCGGGGAATGAAAGCGGCCAATTTCGCCGTACTGCGCGAAACGAAAATGCCGGCCCTTTTAACGGAAAATTTATTCATTGATCATGAGGAGGATGCGCAAAAATTAAGCGATTCCGACTTTCTGAAAGACCTGGCCAGGGGACATGCCCAAGGACTGGCCGCTGCATTTGATTTAGAACAAGCGCGAAGTGAAAGTGATTCCGACAAAAATAACAGTGACGCGGATGAAGCAGATCAGTCCAACGACAATTCATCCGCCGGATCAAATGATTCTGATGAAAACAATGGCTCAGAGGAGCATGAGCCGCAAGATCCAACAGATACGCCGAAAAAAGGTTCGCTCCTCAAAAGGCTCTTCGACTGGATCAGGTCAAAGTTATTTTAGAACGACTTTGATGCAATCTTGACAAACGGTGTTTATGTTTATGAGCCGTTTCTCAGTAATCTCAAGCCGTTTAAAGTGACAAGTAAAGTAGCTCCCATATCGGCAAAGATGGCCAGCCATAAGGTCAGCCATCCGGGGATGATTAACAGCAGGGCAGCCAGTTTGATCAACAATGAAAAAGCAACGTTTTGCTTGACGATGCGCAATGTCTTCTGACTCAAGCGAACAATGAACGGCAACTTATTAAGATCGTCAGCCATTAAAACAATATCCGCTGTTTCCAAAGCCGCATCCGTTCCGGCACCCCCCATGGCCACACCGACGGTGGCGGTGGCTAATGCCGGCGCATCATTCACACCGTCACCGACCATGGCCACTTTATGATCTTCGTCGATCAGCTTTCGAATGACATGCAGCTTGTCTTCAGGCAGCAGTTCCGCCCTAATGTCCGCAATACCGAGTTGGCTGCCCAGCGCTTCCGCCGTCCTTCGATTGTCACCGGTTAGGAGAATCGTTTTTTGTATGCCCAGTTGCCGCATCTGTTCAAGCATTTGTTTACTGTCCTTGCGGATGGCATCTCGGGCGGCAATCAAGCCTAAAATGTTTTCGTCGGTCCCAACGAGCATCACCGTTTTGCCTTCGGCCTGCAGCGTTTGAATGCGCTCCTTGACCCGATCGTCGAAGGCTTCCGGAATGATATTGCTAAATAATCCCGGACTTCCGACAAAGTAGCGCACTCCGTTGACTTTCGCGCTGACACCCTTCCCTGTCAGCGATTGAAAATCGTCTGCATTCAGGTGTCGCCACTCATCATTGCTTTCCTCCGCCTTGCGGACGATGGCATCAGCCAACGGATGCTGGGAACCTTTTTCTATGGCTGCGGCAATCGCCAACCATTCGTTTGCATGTGAAACGGATGCATGTGAAACGGATGCATGTAAAACGGACGATACAGCTGCCCCTTCGTCGGAGCGTACAGCAGGTCCTTTTTCAGTCGGGCCGCCCAGAGAGACGACATCCGTCACCTCAGGTTTTCCGGACGTTAACGTTCCCGTTTTATCGAAGGCGACGGCAGTTAAAGCCCCTGTTTCTTCCAAATAAATGCCGCCTTTAATCAGCACACCCTGACGAGCAGCAGTGCCGATCGCCGTCACGATAGAAACCGGGGTGGAAATGACTAAAGCACACGGACAGGCAACGACAAGCATGGCCAATCCACGATAAATCCAATCCTGCCAGCTTCCACCAAAAAATAAGGGAGGGATGAGGACAATACTTAAAGCGATCAGCATGACCAGCGGTGTGTAGTATTGGGCAAAACGGTCGACAAACGCTTGTGCAGGCGCTTTTTCTTCCTGCGCTTCTTCAACCAAATGAATGATTTTGGCAATGGTAGTATCCTCTGCTCGCTTGGTCACATGCACTTCGAGCAGTCCTTCTTCATTGAGGGTTCCGGCAAACACTTCATCGCCTTTCGCCTTGGAAACAGGCATCGATTCCCCGGTGATCGCCGCCTCATTGACGGTCGAATGGCCTTGGACAATTTTCCCATCCATGGCCAGTTTTTCCCCGGGTTTGACAATCATTATATCTCCGATTTGAACGTCATCAACCGGAACCCGCATCTTTTGTCCCCGCCGGCGAATGACCGCTTCTTTGGGAGCCAGATCCATCAAGCTGCGAATCGACTGCCGGGCCTTATCCATCGATAATGTTTCCAACGCTTCACTGATGGCAAACAGAAAGACGACCGTCGCCCCTTCTCCCCATTCGCCAATCGCCGCCGCGCCCAATATGGCCACCGTCATCAATGTTTTCATATCAAAGCGGAACACAGCCAAGTTGCGCAGGCCCTGTAAAAACAAAACATAGCCGCCGACCAGTATCGATCCGGCATAAGCAAACAGTACGGGCCAAGTGGATGGACCATACACAAAATGAAAAACCCAACCTACGGCTAATAAAATACCGGAGAGAATGGTTCTTGAGGCAGCTCGGTTCTTCCATAAAGGAATGCGCGTCATTTCTTCATGAGCATGCGCAATTTGTAAATTTTCAAAAGCGCCTGCCTGAAGCAGTTCCTCTCGCGTCGGTGTCCCCTGGACAACCAATGTCGAGCTGTTGAAATTCACTTGTGCATCCTTGACACTGGCTAAATTTTTCACGTTCTGCTCAAACTGAGCAGCACAATTCGCTCACGTCAATCCCCTGATGCGATACTTTTGCCGACTTTCATTTGCTCGTTTCTCCACTCCTTTTCACCTCCCGGCTCCCCCTACTTCCTGGCTATGAATACGGGCCAATTCGATGAGCTGCCCGACATGATCATCGTCCAGCGAATAAAAGACCATCTTTCCTTCCCGCCGATATTTGGCCAGCCCCATGTTGCGCAGCAAACGCAAATGATGGGACGCGGTCGCTGTCGTCGAGCCGATGATGTTGGCCACATCACAGACGCACAATTCTCCTTCCCGAAACAGTGCGTAAGCAATTTTCATGCGGGTATCATCCGCCAGCGCCTTAAACATTTTTGTCATCTGTTGCATATTCTCCGTGAGGATTTCCCGTTTCATCCGCTGCACTTTTTCCTCGTCATAGCAAAAAACCTCACAT
>CALBTX010000037.1 GCA_937967685.1 uncultured Bacillaceae bacterium
GATCTGCATCGTTCTCCACCCGTAAAACGCATACACATTTACAATCCATTTCGCTGAAGATATAATGGTAGACAAGCACTTACTTTATTCAAGTCAAATGGAGGTGATCGCTATGTTTGACATCGCAGTCATTGGTGCAGGACCCGCGGGAGCCAGCGCCGCATTATTTACCGCAAAAGCGGGGAAAAAAACACTGCTTATCGATAATGACAAAAGCATCACGAAAAGAGCGTGGATCCGTAATCATTACGGCGTGAAGGAGATCACCGGTCCCGATCTGATTACAACAGGGAAACAACAGGCAGCAGAATTTGGGGCGGAATTGATCGAAGATACGGTAGAAAACATCGTCAAAACCGATTCCGGTTTTAAAATTGAAACAGAAAAGCAGTCCTTTGAAGCCAAGCAAGTCATTATTGCCACAGGCGTCGCCACACAGCTTGCCGAAAACATCGGCTTGAAAACAAAACCCGGCACGGAACCGCGGATTAAGACCGTTTTGGAGGTCGATGCGAACGGCAAAACCAACATTGACGGCATTTGGGCGGCGGGAACGATTGCCGGCGTAAGCGTACATACGATCATTACCGCCGGAGACGGCGCCAAAGTGGCCATTAATGTGCTCAGCGAATTAAACGGTGAGCGTTATGTCGACCACGACATCCTCCAGGCTTAAAAACCGCCGATTTCCTTCAGATTCCAGCTCACGGTGGACACCCTTGCCTTAAGTTAATGGCTACGACTGCCTTCGCCATTCGGGACTTGAACCCTAGGGACAGCGCCCATGCCGGGCACACCCACAAAAAAGACACTCGTAGGCGTTGTTGCCTACGAGTGTCTTTTATGATGAAACAGCATCATGGGCCGCACATTTTACCGTCTATCCCTTGCCAACTTCAGCTTTAAGTCAAGCAACGGGTTAAGCAACGTCATATCCTTGTTCCTCAACCGCTTCTTTCATCTTCTCGCGATTCACTTTTGAGCTGTCATACGTCACTTCTGCCGTACCTTTGTCCAAATCGACCGCTACTTGATCCACTCCGTCCAACTCACTTAAAGCTTTGGTGACGGCAGATTGACAATGGGCACATGTCATCCCCGTAATGTGCAACGTCACTTGTGCCAAGCTTTCACCCCCTTCCACAGGTCTGTCCATACGCTCACTTGAAACGGTCATCATTCCATTTTGCGCGATTATTTGGCATAATGTTGGATCACTTTCATCAGTTCCTCCATCATTTCTTCACCGTGCCCAGATTCAATGGAATGGGCGACACACATTTTGGCATGCCGTTCAAGCAAACTAAAGCCCACTTTTTTCAACGCCGCCTGGACGGCGGAAATTTGAATCAAAATATCCACACAGTAACGATCCTCTTCAACCATTTTTTCCAAACCGCGGATTTGACCTTCTATGCGTTTTAAACGGTTCTTAATTTTTTCCTTTTCACCGGCGGAACGCGGGATCAGCGGTTTTGTATGAGTTTGTCTGGACTCTTCTCCTGTATCCTTGTTCAATGGCTTAACCCCCTTTAAAAGACGGCACGGATTCATGGCTTGGTTTCCAGCGGTTTAAAAACAGTGTGTTCGTCACGACCGAAACCGAACTCAAAGCCATCGCCGCTCCGGCCAAAATGGGATTTAATAAACCGACGGCTGCGACAGGGATGAGCAACACGTTGTAAGCAAATGCCCAACCTAGATTTTGCTTGATTTTTCTCATCGTGGCCCGTGATAACTGTATTGTTTCCACAATGGACAACAGATCGCCCCTCATTAAGGTCATGTCTGCCGCTTCCATGGCCACATCCGTTCCGGTTCCCATGGCGATGCCCACATCAGCGGCAGCGAGAGCCGGGGCATCATTCATCCCGTCACCGACCATGGCCACTTTCCGGCCTGCCTTCTTCAATTTTTGCACTTGTTCCGCTTTATGCTCCGGAAGCACCTCAGCCAGTACACGGCGGATTCCGACCTGTTCAGCCATCGCACGGGCGGTTCTTTCGTTATCCCCGGTGAGCATCAGCACTTCAATGCCAAGGTTCTGCAACTCATAAACCGCTTGTCGAGACGTTTCTTTCAGCGTATCGGCCACAGCGACAAAGCCTAACAGCTTTCCAGCTTCTTCTTTGTTTCTCTGCACCCCCAATGTCACACGCAGTCCCTTGCTCCGCGTTGCCGTTTCTACGGGGCGAGCTTCGCTGTCCGATCGTTCCGATGCATTTCCTGCTGCGGCAAGCATGACCGTTTTTCCGCGGGCCTCCAAGTCCTCAATGTGCTCTTGAAGTGGGGACAAGTTTAGTCCGAGTTGCTGCATGAATCTCCCGTTGCCCACATACACCCTCTGTCCATCTATGACAGCCTGAATGCCCTTCCCCGGGAGGGCTTGAAAGTCTCGCGGTTCGGAAAGAGCGAGCCCCTTTTCCTTGGCGCTGTTGATCACGGCCATGGCCAGTGGATGTTCGGAGGCTTGCTCGGCACTGGCCACAAGCCGCAAAAGTTCATCGTCGGCGATGTCCATGCCTTGAATATCGGTGACTTCCGGCTCTCCTTTTGTAATCGTGCCCGTTTTGTCCAAGACGATCGTATCGACGTCCCCCATCAGTTGTAAATGTTCAGCACCTTTGATCAAAACCCCATGTTCGGCTCCCTTCCCCGTTCCGACCATCACCGCCGTCGGTGTGGCCAATCCGAGCGCACATGGACAGGCAATGACCAATACGGCCACCGCACTGATCAACGCGGGGGTAAAACCTAAAATAAAGAAGGTCACGATAAAGGTCAGGGCGGCGATGCCGATAACAATGGGGACAAAAACAGCGGACACTTTGTCTGCGAGACTTTGGATCGGCGCTTTGGATCCTTGGGCCTCTTCAACCATGCGGATGATTTGGGATAAAACGGTGTCTTGGCCCACTTTCGTTGCTTTCATTTTGAGCGACCCATGTTTATTCACGGTCGCTCCGATGAGCAGATCACCGCTTGTCTTTTCGACCGGTAAACTTTCTCCGGTTAACATCGACTCGTCGACGGTTGTCTTTCCTTCAAGCATTTCACCGTCTACCGGTATTTTCTCACCCGCTTTGACCAGCAAAATGTCGCCGACCCGGACATTTTCAACAGGAATATCCACCATGTCCCCGTCACGGATGACATGGGCTGTCTTCGCCTGAAGTCCCATTAACTTTTTCAATGCTTCCGATGTACGTCCTTTGGCCCGTGTCTCCAACCATTTACCTAGAATGATCAAGGTGATGATCACGACAGAAGCTTCAAAATAAAATCCCGTTCTTTGACCTGAAAAAAACAGCGCACTGCTGTACAGATAAGCTGACAACGTTCCCATGGCGACCAGGACATCCATGTTGGCACTGCCGCCCCTTAAAGCGTTGTACGCACCACGGATAAACCGCCACCCGATGGTCAATTGAACAATGGTAGCCAGTGCAAACTGAAGGGCGGCGGGCATCATCAGCGACGGATCGCCTGTCAAATCGCCAACCATCTGTATCAAGAAAGGTACGGAAATGACCGCGCCGAACAAAAACGCATTCCTCTGTTTTTGGTATCGCCTTTCTTTTTCCTTTTTCTCAGCTTCTATGTTGTCAGGCTTAAACGGTTTGGCCCCGTATCCGATTTTTTCCACCCGGCGAATGAGCATGTCCACACTCGTTTGCTGTTCGTCAAAAATGACCGTCGCTTTTTCATTAGCCAGGTTGACGTGAGCTTCAGCAACCCCGTCTAATCTTGAAAGGCTTTTTTCCACCCGGTTCGCACAGGCTGCGCACGTCATGCCCGATATGTTCAGCGTTGTTTTTTGAGTCCTTCCCACGCTGTTTCACCCCCTCATCTGCAACCCTTGAGCTTAATATGACCATGCCTGTATTCATTATAATACCATACCTCTATATGGTATTCAAAAAAGTTTTATTTTGCG
>CALBTX010000038.1 GCA_937967685.1 uncultured Bacillaceae bacterium
AAAACGAAAAGTAGACCAAGCTTTGTGAGAAAAATGGTAAGGATGCTAATTTTGCGGTACACCGGGAGGAATAAAGGAAGGCGGCACTTTCAACCAACCGTGTTTTCTCATCAGCGTTTTCAAGGTGACGCCGTAGGTCATCATTTCCGTTTGGAATTCGATAAACATCATCCCTACGTCGTTCCTGATCGACTGTGCAGCGGACTGGGCGCAATGAATGATAGCCCCGGCGACTTTAAGGGACATCCCGTTGCTTAATTCCGTATCCGTCGCTTTGACCCCGAATGGAATCTGATTCGGTTCGGATTTCGGTTTTTCAGGTGATGTTTCCGGTAACGGTATCCCTTCATCCATCATAAACTTCCTTAACTTATCAATGTGTTTTTGACACAGTTTCACCCCGTCGTTTAACGCTTGACGCAAATCGGAATGAACGGTCGTATTTAATCCGGCCGTTTCAAAGGCACGCGCTTCTTCCAAAATCCCCATGTAAAACCAACAGGACATGACTTCACCAACATGTAATGGCGGCTTGGGTTCATGATCAACCAGTGAGCCGATCAGGCTTGTCGCAGCTTCAATAATATTGGGCACTGTTTTCACCTCGATCCGAAATCAAATGGTGGAATCGCTTTGAGATTTATTATGAACAATGAACGTATAATTCTATTCATTTTCATCATTCTAAAAGTAAATCACGAAAAGGAATATCAATATCACAAAGACACCTAAAGGGGATTTTGCACCTTGAAAAAAATTCGTTCACATGCCGAAGGATCGTCAGAAATGATGATGGATAAAATGAAACATTTTATTTCAAATTTGCTGCCGTCCCCCGATGACGAGCACGCATCTCAGGCACCATCTTTCGCCGTTCAAAAAAACCGTCCAAACAATATTGATCCTCATACTCAAGCGACCATGATGGCCTTCGTTGACGCGGTCATCCCTTCTACATGGGGTGCCCTGGACTTGCGAATGGACGACTTTATGATCTGGATGTTGGATCACTATTTATCGATCTATGGCGAAGACAGCATCAAGACGATTCCGCTGTCGTCGGCTGTGTCCCAAATGTTAGACGTGGGCGCACTCCAACTCATGGCCGAGAACCGTTTAAAACACCCTCCTGATCCAACAACATATCCGAACGGAGGGGCTTTTGCAGCCCTCTCCCCCGAAGACCGTTTTCAAGCCTTAAGTCTCTTGGAGAATCTCAAGGTGGACCTGGAAAATTTGCCAGCCCCATTTCGCTACAACGGAGGATTTATAGAAAATATCATCAATGCCCTCCACCAAATGATCATGGGTGGCTATTATTCCGAATGGTTTGCCTTTGGAGCGACCCGCAAGGCTGCACCGGAAGATCGCAAATTGGAACGAAACACCATCACTTGGGATCTCGTGCACTATCCGGGCGTTTCCGTCGGGTACCGGGAACTGAGAGGATTTTTACTTGAACCACAAATTCCATTTGCTGTAGAGGAGCGCTGATTTTATGACAACGGATACGGACGTCATCATTATCGGTTCCGGCGGTGGGGGAGCTGTAGCCGCCAAAGAATTAGGAGAGTTGGGTATCAATGTCATCGTCCTCGAAGCCGGCCCTTGGTACGGCAATAAACAGTGGCCTGTGCCGAACCAAGATCGCGGCGCACAAAGCAGTTCATCTGCAGACGATTTGGATATTGAATTGTTGAGAAAACAATATACCAAATACGAATTGACAATGAACGACTTTCAATCCGGTCGTTTTCGCTGGGGACCGGCTGACCGCAAACGCCCCCCCTGGTACCGGAATATTCCCAAAAACGGATTGATTTGGCAAACGGCGGGGGTTGGAGGCACAACTCAACATTATTGGGCCAATTCACCGCGCGCCTTTCAAAGTTCTGTCGATGGGGTCTGGCCCATTTCGTACCGGGAATTGATCCCCTATTATGAAAAAGTGGAACACACCCTACCCGTACGCTATGCCCCGACGACACCGAAAGAAGAGCTTTTTTATTATGGAGCGGAAAAAGCGGGCTGGTCTCTCGTGCGTACACTGGACCCGACAGAGCCCGGATATCGCCCCAATCCAAATGCCATTTTACAAACGAACGAACAGTTGATGGACGAATCGGTCCGTTTAGATGATTTGTCCAAAATGGAAGGGTGCACGTTATGCGGCCATTGCATCAACGGTTGTCCGCACGGGCCGTCGGTAGATAAAGTGGCCAAACGCTCCACGCTCGTCAGCTACATCCCCTTGGCATTACAGACAGAGAAAGTGCAAGTGCGTCCGAATGCCTTCGCCACGAAAATACTCGTGGAAAACAAACCTAACGGCGATTTTGAGGCCATCGGCGTGCGCTTTCGCAATACGTGGACTGGAGAAACGAGTGAACTGTATGCCCGCGTCGTCATTATGGCTGCCGGATGCATTGAAACGCCCCGCCTCTGGCTCAATTCAGACCTGCCCAAAAACGCCTGGGTGGGTCGGGGATTAACCAATCATTATTGGGATTGGGTGGCAGGGGTTTTTGATGAGAAAGATTTAATGCGTATACTAGGTCGCCCCCACCTCTATCCGTATGCCGGACCGACATCGGCCGCACGTCTGGATTATCCCGGCCTGGGCATCATCCAACCCACCGGACTCAGCCCCGGTTTATTTGCTTCGTTGACTTTCGGTTTTAGTCAAGGCGGGTTTGATTTTCTGAACGATTCATCTCCGACAGATCCATGGGACCACCGAGGACGACTCGTCGGCAAACAGATGCAAGAGTGGATGGAGCAGTACCCCAATACGTTGGGCATGATTATTTTCGCCGATGACCAGCCCCATATCAAAAATGGCGTCACCATTGACCCGAACATCAAGGATGAACACGGTCCCGTGCCCCGGGTCCAATATTCGCCAAGCAAACAAGACCGTAAAAAAAGAGAGGAGCTGGCCAAAATAGCGGCACAAATCCTGCGCGAGGCAGGGGCCAAAAAAATCACCCGCACCGATTGGCCGGCCCATTTATTCACTCACATTGAATCAACGATGCGCATGGGCTATGTCGCCGATGAAAACTGTGAAGCCTATCAGGTGAAACGACTTTTCATCGCCGACAACAGCGTTCATTATAACGGAGCCGGAGGAGTGAATCCGACGCTGACGACACAAGCGTTGGCCACCCGAACCGCCGAAAAAATCGCACGAAAATATTTCAGTTAGGGTGAAAGACGTGTTCAAACCTTTACGGAAGGTCGTTCGAAAACTCGGACAGCAACAAAACCCCGGACTTTCACCTTCCAAAACACCAGCCGGTCATTCGGCACAAACCTTTGAACAGTCGCTGCCCATCTCTACGGATATACGTGAGAATGAACGGTACTTTAAACAAGTAATAGGTGAAAGCCCGGATCTCAACGTGCACAAATTTCAATTTCGCTTACAGGAAAAAAAAGTAGAGGAAGCCTTACTCGTATACATCAGTGGTTTGGAAGACGCCGATTCGATTCATGAAAATGTTCTTGATCCTTTAAAAAAATATGCCGATCAGCCTGGTGCAGATCAGCCAGTCTTAGCCGAGCTCAAAGCGCG
>CALBTX010000039.1 GCA_937967685.1 uncultured Bacillaceae bacterium
ATTCTTAATATACTGAGCCTGATCATTGAAAGCCGTTACACGGATAAAGACATTCGATTCATTTCTGTGGAAGAAGAAAAAGAAGAAATTGGGGAAGAAATTGAAGAACAAAGAAGCGAACGAGGGGGGAACCCGAAATGACAGCATATTTATTCGGGCTGTTAATCGTCCTGTTTGTCTTGAGTGTCCCCATTGCCGCGTCACTCGGATTTTCATCCATCCTGACCCTGCAAATCGATGGACAACCTTTAATTGTTGTCGCACAAAAAGTGTTCGAAGGATTAGATAAATTTTCACTGATGGCCGTTCCATTCTTCATACTGGCCGGCAGCTTAATGCAAAGCGGTGGGATCGCCAGACGGCTGATGAACTTTGCCAACGTCCTGGTCGGTTGGATCAGAGGGGGGCTCGGTGCCGCCACCGTCTTGGCGACCATGTTCTTCTCCACGCTGTCCGGATCATCGTCAGCGACGACCGCCGCGATTGGATCGATCACCATACCGAATATGGTCAAAAAAGGGTACCCCAAGCCGATTGCGACCGCTCTCGTCGCTTCATCGGGGGAATTGGGCGTCATCATTCCGCCGTCACTGTCGCTGATCATGTACGGCTTAGTGGCTAATGTGTCCATCGGAAGTTTGTTTTTGGCAGGCATTATTCCCGGTATTATAATCGGTTCTTCGCTCATGTTGACCATTTATGTTGTGGCCAAAATTAAAGGCTTTGACGAAGGGGAACGGCCGAACGCCAAAGCATGGTTGAAACAACTGTGGGCCACCTTTAAAGATGCCATTTGGGCCTTGCTGATGCCGATCATTATCCTGGGGGGGATTTATACAGGCTTATTTACGCCGACCGAAGCCGCGGTGGTCGCTGTCGTTTATGGATTCATTATCGGTTATTTCGTCTACCGTGAGCTGACGCTGAAAGAAGTGTTGAACGTCTTAAGCAAATCGGCTGTGACCTCAGGCATTCTATTGCTGATTGTCGGTTTTGCTTCCATTTTCGGTTATATCCTAACGATCAACCAAGTTCCGCACATGATCGCCAATGCTTTGATGGAAGTGACCGATAACGCAATCATCTTTCTCATGCTAGTCAACGTGATGGTGTTGATCACCGGCATGTTTATGGAAACACTGGCATCGATCATTATCCTGGCCCCCATTTTAGCACCGGTAGCGGCCCAATTTGGCATAGACCCGATACACTTTGGCCTGATAATGGTCGTGAACTTAGCCATAGGCATGGTCACGCCTCCGGTCGCCGTGAATCTGTTTGTCGCCTGTCAAGTGGCCAATTTGCGAATTGACCAAATTATCCGTCCAGTATTGATCTTCCTGGCTGTGTTAATTGTCGACTTGCTGCTAATCACTTACTTGCCCGGACTATCTTTGTGGCTGCCGTCTCTTTAAGTGCGTCTACTTGACTTGAGAGGGGGGATGTGGAATGTAGCAAGAACACATCTGGCACTTTCAGGGGGCAAAAATAAAATTGAGAAAAAAAATTAAAAATTTGAGGAGGATTATTGTATGAGCAGGAAAACGTTATTGTTACTGGGAATCTTAATGTTGTCTGTAGGAATGCTCTTAGCAGGATGTGGCGGTGACTCTTCAGGCGCATCGGAAGAAAGCGCAGGAAACAACGCAACAGAAAATAACGCCGCTGAGAATAGTGGAGAAGAATCGAACGGTGCTCAAGATGAGGAACAGTTTGCCTTTAATTTAGGACACACTTTGGCGCCGGATAACCATTATCACATGATGGCAACTAAATTGGCGGAGTTGGTCGAGGAAAAAACGAATGGCAGCATCACCATTGATGTCTTTCCTCAGTCTCAGCTCGGTGGAGAAGTACAGATGATCCAGGCTGCACAGGCAGGCAGTCAAGAAATGTTAATTACGGCGCAAGCGCCGCTGACTAACATGGTGCCTGAATGGTCAATTTTTGATCTGCCGTATTTGTTTGACGATGTTGAACAGGCCAACGAAGTTCTGGCCAGTGAAGCAGGGGATCAGTTCTTGGAAATGCTTCCGGACCATGACCTGATAGGGTTAGGCTGGCTGTCTGCGATGGAACGCAGTGTTTTCGCTTCATCTCCGATTGAAAGTGTGGACGATTTCAGCGGTTTTAAAGTTAGAGTCATGGAAGCTCCCGGTTATGTAGAAGCCTATGAATCTTTGGG
>CALBTX010000040.1 GCA_937967685.1 uncultured Bacillaceae bacterium
TAGAAAAGCAGCCTGCCGCATAGGCGGTGAGGCTGCTTTTTTGTGTTGTTCATTTTTGTATTGTTATTTTTGTTTTGTCAGTTTGTTTAGTCTATCTTTGCTAAGTCTATTTTAGTTTAGTTTAATTTTAGTTTAGTTTAATTTTAGATTATTTTTATTTTGTCCATTTTTTGCCTTGATTTGGCTGCCACAGCCGTTGGTCAATGATTTTCGTTTTTTGAAAGGGTGTGTTAAGGTCATAATAAAAGAATGCCCATAACATTGGTGGAGGTGTGTAAGCCATGAGTATGGTCCTGATCATTTTAGTAATTAACATTATTTATGTTTCATTTTATACGATTAGGATGATTTTAACTTTAAAGGGCCAAAAATATTTCGCCGCATTGATCAGTTCCATTGAAGTCCTGATTTATGTTGTCGGACTGGGCTTAGTTTTGGATAATCTTAATCAAATCGAAAACCTTATTGCTTATGCACTCGGTTTTTCAATCGGTGTGTTATTGGGCATGAAAATTGAAGAATGGCTTGCTTTAGGATACGTGACTGTGAAAGTCATTACTGATCGGTATGATCAGCCGTTTGCTCAAAAATTAAGGGAAAGCGGATACGGTGTAACATCTTGGATGGGCGAAGGCCGTGACGGATATCGTTTAATGATGGAGATTCTGACGAGAAGAAAAGATCAACAGGATCTTTACAACCTCGTCTTAGCTTACGATTCAAAAGCATTCATTATCAGTCACGAACCTCAACATTTTCGAGGCGGTTTCTGGGTCAGAAATTTGAAAAAGCAAGCCAAACGTGAAGGTGAGGCATTTACTGTTGTCAATGAAGAGATTTTACCCGGCGTGACTGAAGAGACGATTCAAGAATTTAAAGAGGAACATGCGGGTAAAATATTTACTGAGAAAAATGAATCGTCTAAACAGAAATGATCTGCAATCGATCAATTTTTAGACTGAATTCAATTATTATTCACTCGGAATACGAATGTTTATATTTTAATAATATGTAAATGTTCGTTTTTTGCATTGACTTGGGTTCAAATCCTTTGGTACACTAGAAGCGAAAAATAAAGTTGAAAAATAAATCGATCATTAATGGGGAAAAGTGGATCTAGGGTTCCGGCAACTGACGATAGAATCAGGTAGCCGGTCCGAGCGATCCTAATATGTTTGCATAATGATCTCGGGACATGGATGTGATCGATGCAGACGTATGACACCGAAGGGATAAAAGCCCAGGCGGGTAGGTTCTCTCCAGATACAGAAACCTGCCCTTTTGGGCTTTTATATTTGTTTAATGATATTTCCAAGCGCAAAAAATCACAAAATGATGAAAGGGAGAACGATATGGATCAAGCCAAAGTAGGAGTGATCATGGGCAGTACGTCAGATTGGGAAACGATGAGGCATGCTTGCCACGTATTGCAAGAACTGAAGATTGCTTATGAAAAAAAAGTGGTATCCGCTCATCGAACACCGGATGAAATGTTTGCCTATGCCGAACAGGCCCAAAGCAAAGGTTTGCAAGTGATTATTGCCGGTGCCGGCGGGGCCGCACACTTACCCGGAATGATTGCCTCAAAAACGGTATTACCGGTGATCGGCGTTCCGGTCAAAACTTCTACTTTAAACGGTTTGGATTCATTGTTGTCCATTGTGCAGATGCCGGGCGGGGTGCCTGTGGCGACGACGGCCATTGGCAAGGCCGGTGCAGTGAACAGCGGCTTGTTGGCTGCAGAAATTTTAGGCTTAACAGATACAAGCATACAACAAAGATTGAAGGAGAGAAGAGAGGAAATTCGTCACAAAGTGTTGGCCGAATCAGATCTCGCCGAATATGATTAACCCTTCCAAAAATGAAGAAAGATCAGATGTTTTTTTACCCCCTTCTACGATCGGTATATTGGGCGGTGGACAGCTTGGTCGAATGATGGCCCTCGAAGCCAGGGAAATGGGTTACCGGGTGATCACTTTGGATCCGACGGAGGACAGTCCTTGCGGTCAAGTGGCCGATCGTCAAATCGTCGCACGGTTTGACAGTCTCCAAGGCGCAAAACAATTGGCTCAAAGTGCCGATGTGATCACTTATGAATTTGAAAATATCGGTGTGCAAGTGGCCGAACTTTTGGAAAACGAAAGCACCTTGCCGCAGGGGTATACATTGTTGTACAAGACCCAAAATCGTTTGCGTGAAAAAAAAGCGATTGAACAAGCGGGAATATCAGTCGCTCCCTACAGGGCCGTCCGTTGTGAAGAAGAGGTGGATTCAGCGTTACATGATTTAGGTTATCCGGTAGTGTTGAAAACGACAGAAGGTGGTTATGACGGCAAAGGACAATGGGTGATCCGTTCCCCGGAGGAAGTCCACCCTATAAAAAAAATGTTAAAAAATGAAGGTTCCAAGGGAATGACCTGGGTGATGGAAGCCTGGGTGCCGTTTAAACATGAGATCTCTTGTATCGTGGCCAGGAACGCACGGGGTGAATGTCAACCCTTTCCGATTGCCGAGAACATTCATCAGGAAAATATTTTGCATCTTTCCGTTGCTCCTGCCCGTATTTCCGAGGAAATTAGACGGGAAGCGACAAGGACTGCTGTTCAATTGGCCGAATCAATGCAATTGATCGGACTGTTGGCCATTGAGATGTTTGTTTTGGATGATGGGATGTTATATGTCAACGAACTGGCGCCACGGCCGCACAATTCGGGGCACTACACCCAGCAAGCGTGTCTGACATCCCAGTTTGAACAACATATACGTGCCATATGCAATTTGCCGTTGGGGGATGTCAGCATTAAACAGCCAACCGTGATGGTCAATATTTTGGGAGAGCACTTGGCAGACGTCCTGCACAAACTGCCGAATATGGATCCGTCCTTTAAAGTTCATCTGTACGGCAAGGCTGAAGTCAGGCCGAAGCGAAAAATGGGCCATCTCAATGTCGTGGCAGACGATGTCCACACCGCGATAGAAAAAATCCAATCGTTACATATTTGGAACATGGAGGCCATTCAATGATTGAACGTTTTTGGAACATGGAGGGAAGGCAATGATTGAACGTTACACTCGACCGGAAATGGGCAGAATTTGGACGGAAGAAAACAAATTTCGAGCGTGGCTGGAAGTTGAAATATTGGCCTGTGAAGCATGGGCGAAATTAGGTCATATTCCGAAAGAAGACGTACGGATCATCAAGAAAAATGCCCGCTTCGATGTGCGGCGCATTAAGGAAATTGAGGCGGATACGCGCCATGATGTGGTCGCTTTTACCCGTGCGGTGGCCGAATCTTTGGGACCGGAATCCAAATGGGTGCATTACGGCTTAACCTCAACAGATGTTGTCGATACGGCACTGTCCTATTTGCTGAAACAAGCCAATGAACTTTTGCTGGATGCCGTCAAACATTTTCTTGAGATTATCAAACAGAAAGCAGTGGAACATAAGTATACGGTGATGATGGGCCGCACGCACGGCGTGCATGCCGAACCAACGACATTCGGTTTGAAAATGGCTTTATGGTATGCAGAAATGAAGCGAAACTGGGAACGCTTGAAGAGCGCAGCGGAGACGGTTGCCTACGGGAAAATATCCGGGGCTGTGGGTACATTTGCTAACATCGATCCTTTCGTGGAAGAGTATGTTTGTCAAAAACTGGGGCTTAAACCCGCTCCGATTTCGACCCAAACTTTACAGCGTGATCGTCATGCCCAATATATGAGCACGCTCGCCTTGATCGCCACGTCTCTAGAGAAGTTTGCCGTTGAAATTCGCGGCTTGCAAAAAAGTGAAACAAGGGAGGTGGAGGAATCTTTCGGGAAGGGACAAAAAGGCTCCTCGGCCATGCCGCATAAGCGCAATCCCGTAGGCTCCGAAAATATCAGCGGATTGGCCAGGTTGATTCGCGGACATATGCTTTCGGCTTACGAAAATATACCTTTATGGCATGAACGGGATATTTCGCACTCATCAGTAGAAAGAGTCATCTTACCGGATGCCACGATTGCTGTACATTATATGCTGCATCGTTTCGCCAATATTGTTGAGCGGTTGACCGTCTATCCTGAGAATATGAAACGAAACATGGATCGCACATTTGGTCTGATCTACTCCCAACGTGTCTTACTCACCCTCATTGACAAAGGGTTGAAAAGAGAAGAAGCATATGACCTCGTTCAGCAAAAAGCAATGGAAGCGTGGGAGAAGCAAACGTCATTTAAACAGTTGATTAAAAACGAACAGAAGATTCAGTCCGTTTTAACGGAGCAGGAGATCGAAGATTGCTTTGATCATCGGTATCACTTAAGGAATGTCGATCTCATTTTCCAGAGGGTCGGTCTAGAAGAATAGAACGGTTAGAAGCGGGGGAAAACAATGCAAAAACTGGGCATGCTTTATGAGGGAAAAGCCAAGCGCATATATCAGACGACAGATCCCGGGCTGTATTGGGTTGAATACAAAGATGACGCAACGGCTTTTAACGGAGAAAAGAAGGGCACCATTACCAATAAAGGCAAATTGAACAACCAAATCTCAGGATACTTTTTCAAACTGCTGGCGAAAGAAGGCGTCCCCAATCATTATGTCAAGCTGTTGTCCGATCATGAACAATTAGTCAAAAAAGTGGAGATCATTCCTGTGGAAGTTGTCGTCCGCAATATCGCTGCGGGAAGTCTGGCCAAGAGACTCGGTTTGCCGGAAGGGAAACAACTGAAGCGATCGGTGCTTGAATTATATTACAAAGATGACGATTTGGGTGATCCCTTCATAAACGAAGATCATGTCTTGATGATGGACCTGGCCAGTGCGGAGCAAATCCAGGAGATGAAACGCATCGCCTCACAAGTCAATCGAATATTGACGGAGGTCATGCGTGAAAAAAATGTGTTGCTTGTTGATTTCAAGCTGGAATTTGGTCTTGACAGCGATCAAAAAGTGCTGCTCGCCGATGAAATTTCGCCGGATACGTGCCGTTTCTGGGATGCCGCAACGCATGAAAAATTGGATAAAGACCGTTTTCGTCGTGATTTGGGCCATGTTGAAGAAGCGTATCAAGATATTTTGGATCGGTTGAAAGGGGAGCGCCATGTATAAAGTAAAAGTTTATATCACATTGAAACCAGGAGTGCTTGATCCTCAAGGAAACGCGGTGCAACAATCTTTGCAAGCTTTAAACTACGCTGAAGTGCAGGATGTGCGCATCGGCAAATATATGGAACTCAAAGTGAACACGACGAGTGAAGCTGAGGTCAAACAGCGCGTCACAGAAATGTGTGAAAAACTGTTGGCCAATACGGTGATTGAAGATTACCGTTTTGAATGGGCGGCTGATGAAACGATGACATCAGCGATGGAGGGATCTGAATGAAATTCGGCGTCATCGTTTTCCCCGGCTCCAATGGTGACGGCGATATGTACCATGCCGTCCGAGACGGTTTGCAAGCTGAAGTTGATTTCGTCTGGCATCACCAGACTGACTTGTCTTCTTATGACGCAATTCTTCTTCCGGGCGGTTTTTCTTACGGGGATTACTTGCGTCCGGGTGCCATCGCCCGCTTTGCTCCGATTATGGAGGCCGTCCGTCAAGCGGCCGATGACGGTAAATATGTTTTGGGTGTTTGTAACGGTTTCCAAATTTTGCTCGAAGCCGGATTGTTACCCGGCACGATGCGCCCCAACAAAGATTTAAGATTTCGCTGTTTACACACGACTATTGAAGTCGTCAATCATCAGACAGCTTTTACAAGGGACTATGAGCAAGGAGAGGTGTTGACCATTCCGATTGCTCATGGAGAGGGCAGCTATTATTGCGATCAGGAAACAAGGCATGAACTGCACCGAAATCAGCAAATCGTGTTTCGGTACAAGCAAAATCCGAACGGTTCCATTGACGATATCGCCGGAATCATCAATCATAAGGGGAATGTGTTAGGCATGATGCCTCATCCGGAAAGAGCGATGGATAAACTTCTGGGCTCTGAGGATGGCAAGCGTTTATTTACATCGATTCTGGCCGCCTGGAGGGAACAACATGTCACAGTTTAATGATCATCTTAGTGATCATCACAGTCAAACCCAAGAGCCTTCCCCCGAACAAATTGAACGTCAGCATTTGTATCGGGAGATGGGGTTAACTGATGATGAGTACGCACTGATCGTCAAAATGATCGGCAGAAAGCCGAACTATACGGAAACCGGTCTGTTCAGCGTCATGTGGTCTGAGCATTGCAGTTATAAAAATTCGAAACCCGTTTTAAAAAAATTCCCGACGGAAGGAAAACATGTTTTACAAGGGCCCGGGGAAGGAGCGGGGATTGTGGACATCGGAGACGGGCAAGCGGTCGTGTTTAAAATCGAATCTCACAACCATCCTTCGGCGATTGAACCCTACCAAGGGGCCGCCACAGGAGTGGGCGGCATCATCAGGGACGTTTTTTCCATGGGTGCCCGACCGATTGCTTTGCTCAACTCGCTCAGATTCGGTGATCTGCAAACTCCGAGAGTGAAATATTTGTTTGAACAGGTGGTGGCCGGAATCGCCGGGTATGGGAACTGTATCGGCATACCGACTGTCGGCGGAGAAATATATTTTGACGATTGTTATGCGGAGAATCCCCTCGTTAACGCCATGTGTGTGGGCCTTATCGACCATGAGAACATGCAAAAAGGTCTGGCCAAAGGGGTGGGCAATCCGGTTATCTATGTCGGGGCGAGCACGGGGAGAGACGGCATCCACGGCGCCACATTTGCTTCTGAAGAATTGAGCGATGAGTCGGAAGCGAAACGTCCTGCCGTCCAAGTTGGCGATCCCTTTATGGAAAAATTGCTTCTTGAAGCATGTCTGGAACTCATCAATACCGGAGTGGTACAGGGCATTCAGGATATGGGGGCTGCCGGGTTGACTTCATCCAGTGCCGAAATGGCTTCCAAAGCTGGCAACGGCATTGAGCTTCATCTCGATCAAGTTCCCCAAAGGGAAAAAGGCATGTCTGCCTATGAAATGATGCTTTCCGAATCACAGGAACGCATGCTGCTCGTTGTGGAAAAAGGCCGGGAGGAAGACGTATACAAAGTTTGCCGGAAATGGGGCGTTCCCTGTGCCACTGTCGGTCGAGTGACGGCTGACGGTGCTCTGCGCGTCATTCATCACGGGAAGGTTGTCGCTCAAGTTCCTGTAGACAGCCTGGTCGAGGAAGCTCCTGTTTATCATCAACCTGCTCGTCCTCCTGCTGACGATGAACAGTTTCAAGCTCAAGCCCAAACCAGTCTGTCGGTTGAAAATGTGCAGCAAACATTGTTGAGGCTGCTTTCTTCCCCCACCATTGCCAGCAAGGAATGGGTGTATGAACAGTATGATCACACGATTGGCACAAATACGGTTGTATCCCCAGGCTCCGACGCCGCAGTCATCCGTATTCGGGGGACGAACAAGGCGCTGGCGATGACAACGGATTGTAATTCGCGCTACATTTATTTGGATCCCCGTGTTGGAGGGCGGATCGCGGTGGCTGAAGCGGCGCGCAATTTGGTCTGTTCCGGGGCCAAGCCATTGGCCGTCACGGATTGTCTCAATTTCGGCAACCCGGAAGACCCGGAAATTTTCTGGCAGCTGGAAGAGGCGGTTGAAGGGATGAGTGAGGTTTGCCGCGCTCTGGAAACGCCTGTCATTTCCGGGAATGTCAGCCTCTATAACGAAACGAAAGACACGGCCGTCTATCCGACGCCTGTCGTGGGCATGGTCGGTTTGGTGGAAGATGTCGCCCAGATCACCACACAAGATTTCACACATGCTGATGACGCCATTGTATTAATCGGGGAAACAAAAGCCGAATTCGGGGGCAGTGAACTGCAGAAGCTCATTCATGGCCGCATATCCGGCAAAGCGCCTCAACTGGACATCGAACGAGAGCAATCCGTACAGGCTTTCGTTTTGCACGCCATTCGCCAAGGATGGATTTCTTCGGCGCATGACGTGGCTGAGGGCGGATTGGCCGTTGCCCTGGCTGAATCGGCCATCGGGGGCAGCAAAGGGTTTCAAGTGGAATTCGAAACGCAGCTGACCGTGACTGAAGCACTGTTTGCCGAGTCACAATCACGCATTGTCGTTAGTGTGCCTCGCGGCCATTTACAGTCCCTGATGGATGACGCTGAAAGACGCCGAGTGAAGGCGGAGATGATCGGTCACGTCAGGGATGATCAAGTCTCGTTAATCAAAGTCAACGGCGAACAAGTTGTTCAAACAACGGTTTCTGAGCTGTCCGCTTCCTGGAAGGAGACGATCCCATGTCTGATGAAGACCTGATTTTTGATTCATTGCATGAAGAATGCGGCGTTTTTGGTATTTACGGTCACGACCATGCGCCGGCATTGACATACTACGGACTCCACGCTTTACAGCACCGCGGACAGGAAAGCGCGGGAATGGTCGTCTCTGACGGACAATCTTTCACCCATCATAAAGGCCTCGGTTTGGTGACGGACGTTTTTTCAAATGAGCGGCTGTCCGGGTTAAACGGTCAGATTGCCATCGGTCACGTTCGTTACGGCACCTCTGGGGAGAGGGGCTTACAAAATGCGCAGCCGCTCATTTTTAAATACAAAGAGGGTGACTTGGCCCTCGCGCATAACGGCAATCTGGTTAATGCCAAACAAATTAAACATTATTTGGAAAAACAGGGGTCCATTTTTCAGACGACAAGTGATACGGAAGTGATCGCGCATCTGATCGCCCGTTCCGCTTACGAAAACATTGAAGAGGCTGTCAGAGAAGCGTTGAGCATGATTAAAGGTTCATACGCTCTTTTGGTCATGACACCGACCAAGCTGCTTGCGGCTCTCGATCCGAACGGCATGCGTCCACTCTCACTCGGTATGATTGAAGAGCAGTACGTGTTGTCCTCCGAAACGTGTGCTTTTGACGTCATCGGTGCCGAATATGTGCGCGAAGTCACCCCCGGGGAAATGCTGATCATTGATCACCAGGGCATGCGTTCGACCCGCTTTGCGACACAAACAGGACGGAAGATTTGCACCTTTGAATACATTTATTTTGCTCGGCCAGACAGCAATATTGATGAAATCAACGTTCACTTGGCTCGTAAAAACTTAGGAAAGCAACTGGCCAAAGAACATCCTGTAGAAGCCGATGTGGTCACCGGCGTCCCCGATTCGAGCACTTCTGCGGCGATCGGCTATGCTGAAGAAACGGGTATCCCGTTTGAAATGGGTTTGATTAAAAACCGTTATGTGGGCCGGACATTTATCCGCCCGACTCAGCAAATGCGCACCCTTGGAGTGCGGATGAAATTGAGCGCCGTGCATAAAGTGGTGGAAGGCAAGCGAGTGGTGGTCATCGATGATTCCATCGTCCGTGGAACGACGATCAGACGGATCATCAGTTTGCTCAGAGATGCCGGTGCTGTCGAAGTTCATGTGCGCATCAGTTCACCGCCGGTCAAGCATCCTTGTTATTACGGCATAGACATTTCTTCCCGCGGCGAACTGATCGCCGCGAAAAAAAGTGTGGCGGAGATTGAAGCGGAAATCGGGGCCGATTCGCTGGCCTATTTAAGTGTGTCCGGCCTGATTGAAGCGGTGGGCAGAAACGATGCCACGCCAAACCGCGGCCATTGTTTGGCCTGTTTTACCGGACAATATCCGACCGAGATTTATCCGGACGACGAAAACAAGGATAAAGACGAAAATCAAGATAAAGACGATAATCAAGATAAAGACGAAAACAGAGATAAAACCGAAAACCGAGATAAAGCCGAAAACCAAAATAAATATGAAAACCAAAGTAAAGACGAAATTCGGGAAAAAACAGCGACCGTCGGAGTGAAAAGATCATGAGCAGGGCGTACAAAGATGCAGGGGTGGATATTCAGGCCGGTTATGAATCGGTTGAAAGAATCAAAAAGCATGTCCAACGAACGATGAGACCTGAAGTACTGACGGGTATCGGCGGTTTCGGGGCGATGTTTGAACTGCCTGTGGATCGTTATAAACACCCGGTTCTAATTTCTGGAACAGACGGGGTCGGCACAAAACTAAAAATTGCTTTTTCCATGGATCAGCATCAGACGATTGGCCAGGATGTCGTCGCCATGTGTGTCAATGATATTGTCGTTCACGGGGCGGAACCGTTGTACTTTCTCGATTATTTCGCCTGTGGGCACCTTTTGCCTGCACAGGTTGAGGACGTTGTCCAAGGAATTGCGGATGGTTGTCAACAGGCGGGTTGTGCCTTAATCGGCGGGGAAACGGCGGAAATGCCCGGCTTTTATCCTCAAGGTGAATATGACCTCGCCGGGTTTTGCGTCGGTGTCGTCGAAAAGGAGCGCATCATTGACGGATCCAAGATTCAGGAAGGGGATGTTTTGATCGGTCTTCCTTCCAGCGGTGTGCACAGCAACGGTTTTTCTCTCGTGCGCAAAATTTTGACTGACAACGATGTCGACTTGAAAACGCCTTTGACAAAAACGGAAAGCTTGGGGGAACGGCTGCTGGCGCCTACGCGCATTTATGTCAAGACTGTTTTAGCATTGCTCGAACGCTTTGACGTTCATGGCATGGCGCACATCACCGGCGGGGGTTTGGAAGAGAACATTCCGCGCATGCTACCGCAGACTTGTGACGCTTACGTAGACCAAGACAAGTGGCCCGTCCCCGATATTTTCGATTGGCTTCAGGAAAAGGGAAACATTCATACGAAGGATATGTTTCGCACGTTTAATATGGGCATCGGTTTTGTTCTGGCCGTCACAAAAGATGATGCCCGCCACGTTCTGCAATATTTACATTCAAGCGGTGAGCAAGCTTATGCCATCGGCCTGATCGAGCGGGGAAAGGGGAAGTTGCGTTTCGGAGGTGTGTCGGGGTGACACCTGCAAACATTGCCGTGTTCGCTTCGGGAAACGGGTCCAATTATGAAGCGCTGATGGCTTACTTTTCGGGCGCAGGCCGGGAAGCCGGCAGGGTCGTTTTGCTCGTCTGTGACCGACCCGGTGCTTTTGTGCTTGAACGGGCGAAAAAGTGGGGGACGCCGGTTTTTGTCACATCGCCCAAACTATTTGCTTCCAAAGCGGATTATGAGCAAGCTGTTCTAAAGGAATTACAGGCTTATGACGTGGATTTCATCGTCCTGGCGGGTTATATGCGTCTCATTGGCCCCGCGTTGCTGCATCCGTACATGGGGCGGGTGGTCAACATTCATCCATCTTTACTTCCCGCCTTTCCGGGGTTGGATGCCATCGGTCAGGCGCTTGATTATGGCGTGCGTGTCACGGGTATCACCATTCATTTCGTTGATGAGGGGATGGATACCGGCCCGATTATCGCCCAATTCCCTGTGCCTGTGGCGGTTAATGAGACGAAGGAAAGTCTCACGCGCAAAATTCAGGAAGCAGAACACGAATGGTACCCGAAAGTGGTGCAAAAATGTGTGCAAAGGAAGATTCGGTTTGAAGGAGGGAAAGTTCAGTGGGATCAAGCAAGCGTGCTTTAATCAGCGTTTCGGATAAGAGCGGCATCATAGATTTTGCTTCCGCTCTACAGAAGCTGGGATTTGAGATTATTTCCACCGGGGGAACGTACCGGCTTTTACAACAGTCCGGGGTGGCCGTCACCAATATATCCGCCGTCACTCAATTTCCCGAAATACTGGACGGACGGGTGAAGACCCTGCATCCCCGCATACACAGCGGTTTGCTGGCCGTAAGGGAGAATGAAGCACACCGGAAGCAACTGCGCGAACATGACATCGAACCGATCGACTTATTGGTTGTCAACCTTTATCCTTTTGCCCAGACGATTGCCAAGCCTGAGGTTAGCTGGGAGGAAGCAATTGAAAATATAGATATCGGCGGACCGGCGATGCTCCGGGCAGCAGCGAAAAATCATGCTGATGTGACGGTCGTCGTTGATCAAGAAGACTATGGGATAGTGATTGACCAACTGCAGACAAAGGGGAAAGTCGATCCGCAAATGCGCAGGCGTTTGGCGGTGAAAGCGTTTCGTCACACAGCCGCTTATGACAGCCTGATTGCTCAATATTTGTCCGAGAAAACCGAAGATGTGCTGCCCGACAAACTGACGATAACTTATGAGAAAAAACAAGATTTACGCTACGGGGAGAATCCCCACCAACAAGCGGCTTTCTACAGCGAGCCTCATCCGGCGCCGGATACGTTGGCCAGCGCTGAACAACTGCATGGCAAGGCGCTTTCCTACAACAATATTAATGATGCCAATGCCGCTCTGGCCATCGTCAAAGAGTTCAGCGAACCTGCAGCGGTGGCGGTCAAACATATGAACCCGTGTGGTGTCGGGATCGGTTCCTCCGCCTCTGAAGCTTTTCAAAAAGCGTATGCCGCAGACCCGGTATCCATTTTTGGAGGGATTGTCGCTTTGAACAGACCTGTCGATGAATTGACGGCACAAAGATTAAATGACATTTTTCTGGAAATTGTTCTCGCTCCCGATTTCTCCCCGGAAGCGCTGGAAATTTTAACCCGCAAAAAGAACATTCGTTTGTTGAAGCTTGGACAGTTTTCCGCGGCACGAAAACGTGTGTGGCGTTATCAGTCTGTCGAGGGCGGGTTGCTCGTCCAGGAAGAAGATGTGCGCCACATCGGTCAAGCCGATTGTCAGGTGGTGACCGAACGCGAGCCTTCCCCCGCTGAATGGGAACAGCTGTTGTTTGGCTGGAAAGTGGTCAAGCATGTCAAGTCGAACGCCATCGTCTTGGCCAATGACAACCAAACGATCGGTGTCGGCGCCGGACAAATGAACCGAGTCGGTGCGGCGAAAATTGCCATTGAGCAGGCTGGCGAAAAATGTCAAGGGGCGATTCTAGCTTCCGACGCTTTTTTTCCGATGCCGGATACGGTTCAGGAAGCGGCCAAGGCAGGTATTAAAGCGATCATACAACCCGGCGGCTCCATTCGCGATGAAGATTCGATTGTCGAGGCCAACAAACACGGGATGGCCATGGTCTTCACCGGTGTCCGCCATTTTAAACACTAATCCACATAAATACCAGGTCAACGGGGAGGAAAAATAAAATGAAAGTGCTGGTGATCGGTCAAGGCGGCCGCGAACATGCGCTCGTTTGGAAATTGAAACAAAGCCCTCGTGTCGACAAGGTGTACTGTGCTCCCGGAAATGGTGGGATTGCTCAATTAGCGGAGATCGTACCCTTTCAAGAAGACGACATCAAACCATTGATTCATTTTGTCAAAGAAGAAGGGATCGATCTGACGATTGTCGGTCCCGAAAACCCTTTGCTGGAGGGCATCGTCAATCAATTTGAAAGAGAAGGTTTGCCCATTTACGGGCCGAGGAAAGAAGCGGCTCTGATCGAAGGGAGCAAAGCGTTTGCCAAAAAGCTGATGAAAAAATATGCGATTCCCACCGCCGCATATGAAGTGTTTACCACGCCCGAAGCAGCCTTTGAGTATCTTGAGCAGCAAACGGCTCCCGTCGTTGTTAAAGCAGACGGATTGGCGGCCGGAAAAGGCGTTATCGTTGCGGAAACGATCGCTGAAGCCAAGCAAGCTGTACAGGACATGATGACTGGCGCCCGCTTTGGCGATGCCGGACGAACGATTGTTATCGAGGAATTTTTAAACGGGGAAGAGCTTTCCCTGATGGCTTTCGTTGAAGGTCAAACGGTTGTTCCGATGGTTCCCGCCCAAGATCATAAACCGGTGTGGGATGGTGACAAGGGGCCGAATACCGGAGGCATGGGGGCTTACTCCCCGGTTCCTCATATGACGGAGAAACAAGTGCAAGAAGCTGTGGACACGATTCTTAAACCGACGGCCGAGGCACTTGTCAGGGAAGGCCGTCCATTTACGGGCGTCCTTTATGCCGGTTTGATGATGACGGAAGAAGGGCCGAAAGTGATTGAATTCAATGCCCGATTCGGGGATCCTGAAACGCAGGTCGTTCTTCCGCGTTTAAAGACGGATTTGGTTGACATCATCGAAGCCAGCTTCACTCATCAACTGGCTGACATTCGAATGGAATGGTCTGCGGAAGCAGCGGTCACCGTTGTGGCCGCCTCGGAAGGATATCCGGGGACGTATCCACAGGGAAGAATCATCACCGGTACGGAGGAATGGTCGGAGGAGAAAGACGTGCTCATCTTTCATGCCGGGACCAGACGTGTGGAGGGAGAGCTCCTGACATCCGGCGGCCGGGTGCTGGCTGTCACAGGCCTGAATACGGATCTGGCTTCGGCGCAAGAGAAAGCATACCGGGTTTTGCAATCGATCCATTTTGAAGGGATGCATTATCGACAGGATATCGGCAATAAGGCATTGAAATAGAGGTTGAAGTAGATAGATGAACTTAAAATCGCAAAATGAAAAAATGGATGTACCAAAGAGCTTGAAACTGCAGAGCTTGATACTGCGGCTTTCTTGGGTACATCTTTTTTTGGTGACCAAAATTCTATCTAAACAGAAGGGAGGCCGTTTGTGTTTTGGCACAAATGACATATAAGGTGTTTTATTTTTTGTACGAAGACAAAGGGGATTTACCGTTTTATAATGAATTTAGATGAAAGCGTTTAACATCTTATTCTTTTGTTTTATTTAATAAATCAATTGTTTCAAACGCACCAAACCGATTGACTAAGGTTAAAAGAACCTTATGAGTGGTTATGTAAAGTGGGTGAAAGGTTATGGATAAGATCATTATTTGCAGATGTGAAGAAGTCGATTTAGAAGAAATTGAGCAAACCGTCAATAAATATGGGAGCTCCGCCCGTGAAACCAAACTGCGAACGAGAGCGGGAATGGGCTATTGTGGGGGAAGGACATGTCGGCCGATGATAGATACCATTCTGGAACAATTAACGGGAGAAAAGCCAAAAGATAAGATCCCTCTGAAAGTACAACCCCCTGTCCGTCCAGTATCTCTAGCTAGATTGGGGGATAAGACCCATCATGAATAATCGCATCGTGGATCACCCGATACTGGGGAAAATTAAAGAGCGGAAAGTGATTTCTTTTACGTTTGACGGAAAAAAATATACGGGTTATGAAGGAGATACGATCGCTTCTGCATTATTGGCCAATGGCATCAGAAAGCTGCGCGTTCATGAAGAAAGCGGGAACCCGCGCGGCATTTACTGCAATATAGGGCATTGCTTTGAATGCCGTTTAACGGTTGACCAGGAACCCGGTGTTCGAGCGTGTTTAACACAACTTCAGGAGAACATGGTCATCGAAAGTGGCAAACGACTTCCTGCCCCTTTGAAATCAGAGGGGAATAGAGACGATTTGCCGCGAAATTATGCTGAATTTGCCAAAAAGTACGAAGAGAGCAAGGAGGATGATCCGCGTGCTTGACGTACTGATTATCGGTGCAGGTCCAGCTGGATTGTCCGCGGCCAATGCCTGTCGAGAATGGGATCTGAATGTGCTTGTGATCGATGAATTTCCTCAGCCGGGTGGCAGGCTGCTCGGTCAACTGCATCAGGAACCGAACGGCAAATGGTGGAATGGGATCGAAGAAACAAGGATGCTTTTGGAGAAAGCGGACGCACTTGGTGCAGATATTAGGTGTGGCCTTTCTGCTTTTCATATTGAAAAAGCCAGCCATGGCTTTAGCGTATATACCAACCAAGGTGTTTTTGACACGGCAAATCTTTTGATCGCAACCGGGGCTGCTGAATCACCGGTCCCTATTCCCGGCTGGACGCTTCCGGGGGTGATGTCCATCGGTGCAGCCCAGGTCATGACAAACGTTCATCGTGTACGTGTCGGAAATAGAGGGATCATTGTTGGCGTCAACGTTTTGTCGGCAGCCATTGCGCGTGAACTGCAGCTGGCGGGTGTTGAGATTCATAGTATGGCACTGCCAGCTTTAAACATCGTCAATGAAGAACATGGTCACCCAAGAAAAGTGATGGAACGGTTGGTTCGAATGGCTCATCTAGCCCCTTCGGCCTGGATCCGATTTGGCAGTCAGTTTGCCAAAATCGATTGGATGAGGAATCTTGCCGTGAAGTTCTATCCTAAGCATGGTGTAAAAATGTGGGGACTGCCCATTCATATTCGCAAAGCGGTGACTGAAATTTGCGGGAAAGATCAAGTTGAGGCAGTCACCATCTGCGATATTACAGCGGAAGGAGAACGAATCCCCGGAACTGAACAAACCATTGAAGTGGATTTTGTGTGCATTGCCGGTGGTCTTTACCCGCTCGCGGAACTGGCGGCTGTCATTGGATGTCCTTTTCAATATATCGAGGAACTTGGTGGTCATGTTCCCGTGCACAATGAACAAATGGAAACACCGTTGGAAGGATTATATGTGGCCGGAAACATTACAGGCATAGAAAGTGCAAAAGTAGCCCGGGCCCAAGGTGCGTTGGCTGGCCTGTCCATCGTTAAAAGGATGTGTCGTGAGTCAGAGGACTTAAAACAGAAGATTCATGAAGCCAAACAAAATGTGAGAACGATACGGGAACAAGTGACCATTCAATTCCACCCGGGAATTCATCAAGGACGTTTGAAAATGGAAACCGTTTTTAAGGAAGTGTGTGATCAATAGGGGGTGGATAACGTGAGCAAGAACAATCACGCAGAAGTAGCGATCATCGGGGGCGGGATCATGGGTTGTGCGATTGCCTACTACGTCTCCAAAGCAGGATTAGACTGTGTTTTGATTGAAAAAGGGGACATTGCCAGCGGAACCTCATCGCGTTGTGATGGGAATATTACTATTGTGGATAAAGACCCGGGTTTTGACAGCAAAATGTCCATGGTCAGTCAGGAGTTAACGGTCGAACTGGAAAAAGATCTCGACCTGCCTTTTGAGTATCGCGCGCTTGGAAGTATTTTGGTTTGTGATAATGATGCGGAAATGGAAGCGGCCAAGGAATGGGTGGAGATACAAAATCGAGCGGGTTTGAAATTTAAGTTGCTTGATCGCTCAGATATTTGTCAAGAGTCACCTTATTTTGCCGATGATATTCCAGGCGGATTGGAATGTGAAACAGATTCACTGATTAATCCGTACTTGTTTTGTTACGCTTTAATTGATAAAGCGAAACAATATGGATTGAAACTGCAAACTCGCGCAGAGGTCAAACTCGTCTCCAAAAAGGAAGATTTCACGATAGAAACCACAAAGGGTACTTTTACTGCTGAAAAGGTCGTCAATGCCGCAGGGGTTTGGGCCCCTTATATCGGTAAAATGTTAAACATTGACATCCCCATCAAGCCAAGAAAAGGTCACATTATGGTTGGGGCGAGACAGAAACCAGTGATGATGAGAAATGTGATGGAATTCGGTTACTTGATGAATAAATTCCAACGTGATCGTATTGCGGATCCTGAAACTTTAAAGCACGGGGTCGCATTGGTTCTGGAACCGACGGAAAGTCAAAATTTTTTGTTGGGCAGCAGCCGTCAATTTGTAGGTTTTGATGACAGCGTCGATATTCGTGTCGTTCAAACCATGGCTAAAAGAGCTTTGCGCTTTTTCCCTAAAATGAATGATTTCAACATCATTCGAACGTACACCGGATTCAGGCCCTGGACGGAGGATCATCTGCCGATTGTTTCAGCCGTTGAGCAAGTACCTGGGTTTTATATTGCCGCTGGTCATGAAGGTGATGGTATCAGTTTGGCTACGGTCACAGGAAAATTAATCGAGGAAATGATCACGGGAAAGGAAACGACCATACCCATTGAGCCTTTGAAATATGACCGCTTTGAAAAGGAAAAAGTTTCTTAATGGATG
>CALBTX010000041.1 GCA_937967685.1 uncultured Bacillaceae bacterium
CGATCCAAGCATAAGCCGTTTTTAAATACACCATATTTTTTTAAATACACCATATTTTTTTAAATACACCATATCCAAGAGTAAGCCGTAGCGATGAATAAAATAACAAAAGGATTAAGGCAATGAAATAACGACCATAACCAGACGGGATAGACAAAACACGATCTGCTCTATTTTTTTAAACTCATATATATTTTTTTACTGTCATGGATACAAACATTGATGAAATGAAAACAAGCTTGGAAGTGGGTAGGTGAGCAATAGGGGGTGAAGAGAAGCCCGGCCCTGAGTCCTGTACAGCCATGTCAGGGCCTGCGTCGACTGCTGAAAGGGAATCTCTTCAAAAGTTCGGGACGTTGTCAACCACGGGTAAACTGTTTGACTCTAGCGGTCTCCTGTTCAGATTCGCGCCATGTGATCGCACCCAAAGCTTTTAATTTTTTTTCGATATGTTCATACCCTCGATCAATATGTTCAACACCGTTAATTTCCGTAATGCCTGAAGCGACCAAACCTGCGATGACCAGTGCGGCGCCGGCACGCAAATCTGTCGCCGTCACTTTGGTGCCCTGCAATTGCGTCGGTCCGTCAATAATGGCCGATCGGCCTTCAACCTTTATGTTTGCTCCCATGCGGCGCAATTCGTCGATATGTTTAAAACGTGAACTGTAAATCGTATCCGTCACAATACTTGTCCCCTTGGCCAAAGTCAACAGGGCTGTCATCGGCTGCTGCAAATCTGTCGGAAATCCGGGGTGCACCAACGTTTTAATATCCACGGATTTGAAATCGGTCGCTGTGGCGTCAACGACCAGTTGATCGTCATGTTCTTGAACACGGATGCCGATTTCGCGCAACTTGGAAGACAGTGATTCCAAATGTTTCGGAATGACATTGTCCAGCAGGACCTGGCCTTTCGTTGCAGATGCGGCAAGCATATATGTACCCGTTTCAATGCGATCAGGAATAATCGTGTGCCGACATCCTTTTAACGTGTCGACCCCTTCGATGCGGATGACATCCGTTCCGGCGCCTTTTATTTTCGCCCCCATGGACGACAGCAATGTGGCCACATCAATGATTTCCGGTTCTTTAGCGGCATTCTCAATAATCGTCTGTCCTTTGGCCCGCACGGCCGCCAGCATGATGTTAATGGTTGCGCCGACACTGACGACATCGAGGTAAATCCGCGCGCCCTTCAATTCTTCCGCTTCAAGAAAAATGGCTCCCTGTTCCGTGTTTACGTTCGCTCCCAGCGCTTCAAATCCCTTAATATGCTGGTCAATCGGACGGGGGCCTAAGTTACAACCTCCCGGCAAACCAACGGCAGCCTTTTTAAAGCGTCCCAACATCGCGCCCATCAAATAATAGGAGGCCCTCAACTGTTTGACGAGACCGGTTGACAGCGGCAAGGGAGAGATGCCCCTCGGATCCACCTCGATTTCCCCTTCTTTCAAGCTGACGCTTGCGCCTATCTCCTGAAGCAACGCTTGAAAAATACGGACATCACGAATATCAGGGAGATTATCGATCGTGGTCGGCGAATCGGCCAGAATCGTGGCCGGAATGAGCGCAACGGCACTGTTTTTGGCCCCGCTGATGTGAATCTTTCCATGCAGGGGTCGCCCTCCCTGAATATAGATTTTGCCCATGGATGGTCTCCTTCCTTATGTACATTCATGCGAGTCGTTTTCTAGTATATACATAAAATGGGATGCTTAACCTTGTGCTTTGTTCCAATCTGCCAAAAATTTCTCTATGCCTTGATCTGTTAAGGGGTGTTTGATCATTTGCTGCAGCACTTTGAAAGGAAGGGTGGCGATGTGAGCACCGTTTAAGGCAGCTCGCAAGACGTGTTCCGGATGGCGAATGGATGCAGCGATCACATGCGTTTCAATGCCGTGTATGTCAAACAGCTCGGCGATATCTCCGATCAAGTCCATGCCTTTAAGACCGATATCGTCCAAGCGGCCGATGAAAGGAGACACATATGTCGCACCCGCTCTCGCGGCCAGCAAGGCCTGATTGACCGAAAAGACTAATGTCACGTTCGTTTTAATCCCTTTTTTAGAAAAAGCATGGACCGCTTTCAGTCCTTCGGCCGTCATCGGGACTTTGATGGTGATCTGCGGCCCGATTTTGGCCAGCGCCTCACCTTCTTGGATCATGTCTTCGGCACGCTCGCTGAGCACTTCAGCACTGACCGAACCTGAAATGATCTGACAAATGTCCCGCAGACGCTGCTTAAAATCGACCCCCTCTTTGGCCACCAAAGAAGGATTGGTCGTCACTCCAGCCAAGATGCCCAAATTATGAGCCTGTTTAATTTCTTCCAGGTTAGCTGAATCGAGAAAAATGTTCATCTGGGATCCTCCCTCAAGCTTGATGGCTGGAGCCGAACTCGCGCATTTTTGCTTTGACGGTTTCCTTGATCGTCTCCCGGGCGGGCCCCAAATATTTGCGGGGATCGTACAGATCGGGTTTTTCATTCAGCACTTGACGCACATGTTTGGTCATCGCAATTTGATTTTCCGTATTGACATTGATCTTCGCCGTGCCTAAAGAAATGGCCCGCTTGATATCTTTGGTCGGTATTCCCGTCCCACCGTGCAACACAAGAGGCACTTGGGTGAGCTTTTGTATTTCTTCCATGCGGTCAAATCCGAGTTTCGGTTCTCCTTTATAGGGACCGTGAACAGATCCTAATGCCGGCGCAAAGCAATCCACCCCGGTTTCACGAACCAATTTCTCGCACTCGGCAGGAATGGCATACGCCTTCTCCACATCTTCAACGATCAAATCGTCTTCCTGTCCGCCGATGCGGCCCAATTCCGCTTCAACAGACACGCCCAGGATGTGGGCAACCTCAACCACTTGATTCGTCAAGGCAATGTTTTCTTCCAGGGGCAGATGAGAACCGTCGATCATGACGGAAGTAAACCCGGCATCGATCGCTTTCACACAGCTTTCAAAGGAAGAGCCATGATCGAGATGAATGGCAATGGGCACCGTCACCCGGTATTCTTCCATCAACGCCTTGACCATGGCCACGACGGGTTTAAAACCGCCCATATACCGTCCGGCACCTTCGCTGACGCCCAATATGGCCGGGGAATTTTCTTCCTGGGCCGCCTGCAAAATGGCCTGCGTAAACTCCAAATTGTTAATGTTAAACTGGCCGACGGCATACCCTTTCTCCACTCCCCGGTTCAGCATTTCTCTCATGGAAACCAAAGACATGTGCAGATTTCCCCCTTCTAAAACGTACTTGTCATATTATAGCACATCGTATTCAGCTGACGGAAGGGAGGTAACTTTTCACTTTTTCTCTCAATTCCTCGATATCGAACGGTTTCGTAAAGTGAGTTAAAGCACCCAGCCTCATCACTTCTTCAATTAAATCCAATTCTCCGTAAGCCGTCATCATCATCACTTGAATGTGTTCATCCAACGATTTCAATCGTTTAAGAATTTCTATCCCATCCATGCCGGGAATTTTCATATCCAGTAGAACAAGATCCGGTTGATGCTCCTTGGCGATAGACAAGGCTTGTTTTCCGTTGGCCGCCTGGTAAGTCAAGTAACCTTCTGCCTGAAACACCTCGCACAACAAAACGCGAATGCCATATTGATCATCAACAATTAATATTTTCGGACGCTCTCCCATAACCCGATCCCCTTTCCCTTGAATCAGTGGTCTATAGGAAATACATTCGACCAAACGTTCTCATAATCCTGCCTGATGATCAAGGGAAGCGCGGATAAATCCGTGAAAAAGCGGTTGGGGACGGTCTGGCCTGGACGTAAATTCGGGGTGAAATTGACTGGCGACAAACCAGGGATGATTTTCCAGTTCGATCACTTCCACCAGCCTTTTATCCGGGGACGTGCCGCTGAAGCGCAGACCGCTCTCTTCAAACATCTTGCGATACTCGTTATTAAATTCATACCGGTGACGATGTCTTTCATAAATCAATTCTTTCTGATAGGCTTGATAAGCTTTGGACCCGACCACCAATTGACAGGGGGAGACACCCAGGCGCATCGTCCCGCCCATTTCTTTCACTTCTTTTTGTTCAGGAAGCAAATCAATGATCGGGTAACGGGTAAACGGTTCAAATTCCGAGCTGTGCGCCCCTTGAAGGCCGAGCACGTTGCGACCAAATTCGACACAGGCCAGCTGCATACCTAGGCATATCCCTAAAAAAGGGATTTTTTGTTCACGGGCGAAACGAATCGCTTCGATTTTGCCGTCGATGCCCCGGTCGCCAAAACCGCCGGGCACCAAAATGCCGTTGACGTCCTGTAGACATTCGTCAATATTGTCGGCATGCAATGTTTCAGAATTGATCCAGCGGATGCGGACTTCAGCGTCGTGAGCGATTCCGGCATGGTTCAATGCTTCGGCCACCGACAAATACGCGTCAGGCAGTTCCACATACTTGCCAACAAGGGCGATGCAAACGGTTTGACTTAAATTTTTTATTTTGGAAACCATCGCTTTCCAGGCCGTCATATCCGCTTCAGGCACCAATATGCGCAGCTTGTCGAGCACATAATCGTCAAATCCTTGAGACTGGAGCAACAGCGGTACTTCGTACAGCGTGTCCACATCTTTCACTTCAATGACCGCATCTTTCTCCACATCACAAAAAAGAGCCAGTTTCTCCTTCATATCTTCGGAGATGTCATGTTCCGTCCGACAGACGATCATGTCCGGCTGAATCCCCAAACTGCGCAATTCTTTCACACTGTGCTGGGTCGGCTTCGTTTTCAGTTCGCCGGCTCCCTGCAAGTAAGGAATGAGCGTGCAATGGATGTACAGGACATTCTCCCGGCCGATATCGCTTTTGATTTGGCGGATCGCTTCCAGGAAAGGTAAACTTTCAATATCACCGACCGTGCCTCCAATTTCAGTGATGACCACATCGGGATCATCCTCTTTACCGGCACGAAAAACACGTTCCTTGATTTCGTTGGTAATGTGCGGGATCACCTGCACAGTGCCCCCTAAGTAGTCCCCGCGACGCTCTTTCGTGATCACCGATGAATAAATTTTCCCTGTCGTCACATTGCTGTTGGCATTCAAATCGATATCTATAAAACGTTCATAATGACCGAGATCCAGGTCGGTTTCCGCTCCGTCATGAGTAACAAATACTTCGCCGTGTTGGTAAGGACTCATCGTTCCTGGATCGACATTGATATACGGATCAAATTTTTGGATGGTCACTTTCAGGCCTCTGTTTTTGAGCAGACGCCCAAGCGAAGCAGCGGTGATGCCTTTGCCTAATGAGGAGACGACGCCTCCGGTGACAAAAATATATTTGGTCATGACTCTCTCTCCTTGAATACTTCTATAGTTTGGTCCATCCAGTCCATTCATATCAAATTTTTCTCTTGACGCAGCCGAAATATCGTCTATTTATCCGCCAAAAATAAAAAACAAAAGAGGCACCGCACCCGATGTGGGGCTCTTTTGTTATGAAAAGATGATTCCATTCATCAATCAATTTTTATTTTTTCGCCCAGAGAAAATAATACTCCTAGACCCACAGCCTGTCAAGGGCTCTCAGCGTCTGATCTTCGTCAATTTTGATCCGGGCCATCGCCGTCTTCGATGTCCACGGGCTCTTCCGCTTCTTCGTCAAGCACATCTAGATCATCCTCATATGCTTCATCGGCGTTGTCCTCAAGCTCATCGACATCAACGAGATCATCTTCTTCATCTTCAGCGAATATGTCTTCCTCAAATGCTTCAGCTTCCAAATCATCATAGACGGGATCATCGAGGAATATATCCTCATCTTCAGCCGTGCGCACATTTTTCTTCTTTTTCTTCGACTTCTTGGACTGGGACATGACAGGTTCCTCTGTCTGTTCGACCGGGAACCAGCTGCGCAGTCCCCATAAATGATCCCCGAGCGCTTTAAATCGTCCATCTATATTGATTTCCGTAAACAAACGGGCCATGTGGATTTTATCCGCCTCAAAACCTTTCAACTCGGCAATCTCCTCAAACAAGCGATGGAAAGAGACAGGTTCTTGTGCCTCTTTCAGCAGGTGGTAAAACAAATCAACCATGGACATTTCGCTCAACACTTCTGCGTCTAGTTCACGTATACTCATCCCAGCACTTCCCTTCCATCTGCATTTATCACATTCATTATAGACTGATTGCCAAAATTTATGCCAGGATTTTTACACATCCAAACAGGTGCCGTGACTAAGAGATTTGACTGAGAATGAATGCCGTTTGTTTTTCAATAAATTCTTCCAGCGTAAACGATTTGGTTAATGCCCAGCGCCTGAAAGCCCACATTTCTCCCAAAACCATAATATTTTGGGCGATCAATTTCACGTCTTGCGGTTCAAGGCGTATACTGCCATCTTCAATGCCTTTTTTGAGGATGGTTTCAAAGATTTCGGTCATCTGCACCTCCCTGTTCAAGACGTAAGACAACGTCTCTTTGGGGAGAGATTTGGCCTCCTGATAAATCAGCAGAACCCGGTCCTGCATTTCATCCATCAATCTGAAAAAACGATGCATGGCGATCTTTAATGATTCTCTTCCGGTCGGCTTTTCCTCAACTGCCTGGCGGAGGCGTTCTTCCAGTTCCTGATGAATGGCGTCGCATACAAGATAGAGCACATCTTCTTTAGACCGAATATATTCATACAGCGTGCCAATGCTAAATCCGGCTTTTGCGGCAATTTCTCTCGTTGTCGTCTTGTAAAACCCTTTCTCAATAAACAAGGTGACAGCGGCTTCGATCATTTGGTCCCTGCGCTGTTTGATCAAGTTCTGATCTTTGACTAACGAAGGGATCGTTTTCCTTCTTTCCATCGTCTTCGTCACTTCCTTCTATGGCTGCAGTAAATATTTAGCGATCACTAATCTTTGAATTTCGTTCGTTCCTTCGTAAATTTGCGTGATTTTCGCATCGCGCATATAACGTTCCACCGGGTAATCTTTCGTATAACCGTAACCGCCGAAAATTTGCACGGCGTTCGTCGTCACTTCCATCGCCATATCTCCCGCATACAGCTTGGACATGGCCGACTGCATGCCGTAGGGCTTTCCTTCACTTTCCAACCAAGCCGCCCGATAGGTCA
Source organism: uncultured Bacillaceae bacterium (assembly GCA_937967685.1). Classification (GTDB taxonomy): domain Bacteria; phylum Bacillota; class Bacilli; order Caldalkalibacillales; family Caldalkalibacillaceae; genus CALBTX01. Next base: position 7,117 of record CALBTX010000041.1, read on the forward strand.
GCCATCTAGCCGCTTCCACCTTGGCCGCCATATCCGCCAGCATGAATCGAATGGCTTGCTGTTCACCGATCGGCTTGCCAAACTGCCGGCGTTCCCTGGCGTAAGCAAGCGCATGGTCCAACGCTCCCTGCGCAATGCCGACCGCTTGGGCGGCGATGCCGTTGCGTCCCCCGTCCAATGTTTTCATGGCAATGGAAAATCCTTCGCCTTCCTCTCCCAGACGGTTCTTCAGGGGGACACGGACTTGATCAAAAATAATCTCTGTCGTCGGGGAAGAACGGATGCCCAGCTTTTTTTCTTTTTTGCCGAAAGAAAAACCTTCCATTCCTTTTTCAACGATAAAAGCGGTACAACCCCGATGCTTTTTTTCGGGGTCTGTCAGGGCAAAGACGATGTATATCTCCGCTTCTCCCCCGTTGGTAATAAAATTTTTGCGGCCGTTTAAAACATAATGGTCGCCCTGTCTGACCGCCGTCGTTTTCATCGCCGCCGCATCAGATCCCGAACCGGGTTCGGTTAAGGCATAGGCGCCCAGTTTTTTGCCTTCAGCCAGCGGTTGTAAAAACGCTCTTTTTTGTTCTTCCGTACCGAAAGCATATATGGGCCAGCTGGCCAGAGAGACATGGGCAGACAAGGTCACTCCGGTGGAAGCACACACTCGGGACAGTTCTTCAACGGCGATGACATAGCTAACGTAATCTGCGCCGATGCCGCCATACTTTTCTTCCCAGGGGATACCCGCGAGTCCCAGGGCGGCCATCTGTTCAAAATGAGAGCGGTCAAAACGCTCCGCTTCATCCCGTTCGGCTGCAGTGGGTGCAATTTCATTTTCAGCGAAGTCCCGCACCGTTTGACGGATCAGTTCCTGTTCTTGGCTTAAGCTGAGATTCATCTTTTATCCCCCTTAAGACAACAAATGCTTGCTGATCAGTTTGCGTTGAATTTGATTGGTTCCCTCGTATATTTGTGTCACTTTGGCATCCCGAAAAAAGCGTTCCAGCGGGTATTCTCGTGTATACCCGTCACTGCCAAACATTTGCACGGCTTCGCTCGTCACTTCCATGGCCATATCGGAGGCCATCATTTTGGCCATGGACGATTCGCGGCCACAGGGCTGCCCCCGGTTCCACAAGTCCGCCGCCCGGTATGTTAACCATTTGGCCGCTTCCAAACGGGTGGCCATGTCGGCCAATTTCAAGGCCGTCCCTTGCCGGGAACCGTTGCGGTCAAGTGTCGGCGCCAGCTTGACCCTTTGGATACAGCACTCCAGCGCTGCTTCGGCAAGACCTATGCTTTGAGCGGCGATACCAATGCGGCCCACTTCTAAATTGGACATCGCTATCGTAAAACCCATCCCTTCTGTTCCAAGTAAATTTGCTTCGGGCACTCGTGCCTGCTCGAAAATGATTTCCGTCGTACTCGAACCGTGTAATCCCATTTTGCCTTCTTTTTTGCCAATTTTTAAGCCGGGCGTGTCTTTTTCGACAATAAAGGCGCTGATCCCTTTCGTTCCCTGTTCGGGATCGGTCACCGCAAAAGTAATATACGTGTCCGCTTCCCCGCCGTTGGTCACGAACAGTTTCGAACCGTTTAGGACATACATATCCCCTTCTTTTGCGGCCGTTGTGCGAATGGCCGCCGCATCCGAACCGGCCTGGGCTTCGGTCAGGGCAAAAGCCCCCAAATATTTTCCTGCCGCCAGCTTGGGCAAGTAGTGCTGCTTCTGCCGCTCAGAGCCGAAATATAAAATCGGATACGTTCCCACAGAAGTGTGTACGGAAAGGATCACGCCCACCGCCGCACTGACCCGGGATAATTCCTGAATGGCAATGATATACGCTATAAAATCCGCGCCCCGGCCTCCCCATTTTTTCTCCAGCGGAATTCCCATTAAACCGAGCTTTCCCATTTTGGTCACGATGTCCCTCGGAAAAAGATCGGTTTCATCCATTTGTTTCACCCGAGGAGCGATCTCTTTTTCAGCAAAGCACCGCACCAACTTGCGCATCATCTGCTGTTCGTCTGTCCATTGGAAATCCATGCTGGCCTCCTGGATTCACCGTCAACGGGCCGAATGATATGCGAAAAATCCGCGCCCTGTTTTTTTGCCCAGCCATCCGGCTTTGACATATTTGCGCAACAAGGGACATGGCCGGTATTTGTCATCTCCAAATCCTTCATGAAGCGTTTCCATGATGGCCAAACACGTATCCAAACCGATGAAATCCGCGAGGGTCAACGGCCCCATCGGATGGTTCATGCCCAGGGTCATCACTTTGTCGACCGCTTCCGGAGATGCCACCCCTTCGTAAACGGCATATATCGCTTCATTAATCATCGGCATTAACACACGGTTGGAAACAAATCCGGGAAAGTCGTTCACCTCCACCGCAGTTTTGCCCAATTGTCCGGCAAAATCATAGACGCTCCGGTACACTTCTTCCGAAGTCGCTAAGCCGCGGATAATCTCCACTAATTTCATCACCGGGACCGGATGCATAAAATGCATGCCGATCACTTGCTGCGGCCGTTTCGTGGACGCGGCGATTTCCGTGATCGGTAAAGAAGACGTGTTTGTCGCCAAAATCGTCTCTTCAGGCGTGATGTCGTCCAAACGGGCAAAAATATTTTTCTTCACTTCCATATTTTCGGCGGCCGCTTCAATGACCAGATCGACTTCGGCCGCTTCGCTCACATCGGTCGTCGTCCGTATGCGCAGCATGGTGGCTTCCATTTCATCTTCGTCTAATTGCTGTTTCTGCACGAGGCGGAAAAGGCGATCCTGGATTTTTTTCATGCCGCGGTTCAAAAAATCATCTTTAATATCTTGCATGATCACCCTTCGACCTGACTGAGCGATCACTTGGGCAATACCCGCACCCATTTGTCCCGCCCCAACAACCATCACTTGATGGATGGAAGGCATATGACAACCTCCTTAAGCGTTTGATTTATTCGGTATATGTCAAACGTGCAAAACAATGATAAACAGGGAAAACCGTGATAAACAGG
>CALBTX010000042.1 GCA_937967685.1 uncultured Bacillaceae bacterium
TGACGATATCACTTCCAGGAATAGCCAAAACCTCACCCAGCGTGAAAAAAAGTGTGGCGATTATCAAGACGGCCAATAATCCGTCCGAGAAGGCAAAAATACAGAAAGCTGCTGCAAATGCGGCATTCCCCAAGAGGATGGAATAAATGCCGTTGGCCTTGCTGAAAAAGTAAATCATCATCAACTGGAGCAAAACACCTGCGATTGAATTGATCAGCAGCAGGATTGAAAACAGCATTTCCGGATTTTCGGCCACTTCGCTTAAAGCTAACGAAAAAACACTCTCAAACATTGAAAAAACAAAAAATACTAATAAACCGCCCAACACATACAACAGTAACCTAGGATCAACTTTTTTCAATTCGCCGATCTTTGTTACGCTTTGGATCTTTGTTACGCTTTGTTTGTTCTCAACAATACGCTCAGGCACTTGAATTTTCTTTAAGCTGAGAAATAAAATGACGATGATACTGATAAACAGGAATATAGAAATCATTAGATTATAGTGTCGGGCAAACGGACTGATCAAAATGGCTGTAGCCGGTCCGAAAATGGCACCCATACATATGACAATGTAATTAATTCTAAAGACGACATCTTTTGAAGGTAATTTGGAGCCGTGATATCCTAGAAGCGCTTTAATGATTGGCTGCCAAAACGCTCGACTCAACCCAATGATGATGCTGAGGCACAATAAGATCATATACCCGCTGGCCAGCATAAATAAAGAATAAGCGAAAACGATACAGATCGTGGATACAATGAGACAACCGACTTCCCCAATTTTTTTGCTCACCAGGGCACCCACTGAACCACATAATGAAGCAACTAAAGGGGGGATGGCCAGTAGAAAGCCCACCTGTGCAATCGGTATCGAAAGGTTTTCATAAAAATACAATGCTAAAACGGGTAACGTTATGTAAATGCCAAAACAGTATAAAAAGTTGATTGTACAAAGAATAACAATTTGTTGATTGATCTTGCTGTCTGTATTCACAAATAAATATCCCCCTGGGCTCCCTATGCCATACCCTGTAATTGATGATTTGCCGTGCCTGCGTCATCGAACATAGGATGATCATTAAAATCAAAAGAAATCGTCGAGTCTTCCACAAATCGATTCTTTTGCTTGGAACCTTTTTCAATATACTTGAGTAATACTTCTTGCTCTGAATCCGGTGACAGATAGAACAACAAGTTTCCGTACCATTGCCATCCTAAATGTGTTAATCTTAAATGTTCCGGCTCATCAACGACAAGCCCCTTCTCAATCACTTCGTTGAGCCTCGACAAAACTTCTGGTCTAACGAGATCGAAATTGATTTTTGATTTTTCAGCTTCACCATGGTAAGGAAGATGGAACGAAATACCTTTACTTTCGCAAATCGTCTCATCGAATTCATTTAAATCCATCTTCAGGGTGCTCTTTTCTAACAGGTCCTTAACATACTGTTTTGAATTGGCGTTATTGCCAATAACGAACCCGTCCATAATGGAATAGGCACCGCTGCCGAAGCCGATAATCTCATGCCCTTTATATCCATAATGGGCTTCATGGTATTGGAATCTATAAATGTCTGTGACGACTGGATTTTCGGCAATGATTCTTTCATTCGCTTTAACATATCCATGACCGTTATGCGGGTGATAACCGTGATGCCTCATATACTCTCTAAGGATGGTGTTCGCCAAGGCCTTTGAAAAACCAGATGTCGCTTCCATGTTGTTTCTTTTAAACTCTTTATTTAATTTTATTTGCGTCACCACGTTATTAATGGGGTACACGTCAATCGTCGGGGTGTCCAATTGAATGACGTGGTGCAAATCTTTGACAAAGTCTTCTAAAGACTGTCCATGCATTCCGTAAAGCATGTCCACAGAGACATATGGAAAATGTTTTTTAAGCAAAGCGACTTTATCATAAATGATTTGTGTATCTTCCACTAAATTGAACAGTTTTCTGTATAGTGGATGAAATGTTTGTACACCCATTCGGGCATGGGTGACACCAATTTCCCGGAGCGCTTCAAGCCTGTCTTCGGTGACCGTCGTCAGATGACATTCATAATTAAATTCCTTGAGATGAGACAGGTCAAATGTTTCTCTAATCGTTTGCCCGATTCTTCTGATCTGATCAGGCTTTAATATCGATGGAGTTCCTCCGCCAAAAAAGATGGTATCGACTGGGTAACCGCTGACATTTTCATACGCTCCTTTTATTTTTATCTCCTTGATCAAAGCCTCTGTGTATTGTTCGAATACTTCTTCATCTGTGTTGACTTCTCTAGAAAACGGACAAAATGTACAGATCGCTTCACAATAGGGAATATGAAAATACAATGCTCTGAATTTTGCATCTCTTCCGGCTAAGTTAAAAATATTAAAAGGGTTATCCCCTATGGTTCTTTGCGTTTCTTTGGAAATCTTTTCATAGGATACTGGGAAAAACCAGTTATAAATAGGTAATCGGAAATCAAAAGGCATAAAACGGTCATTGGTCAGCTTCATTTTACCTCTCCTCTCTAAATGGGGCGCTTTTGATAAAAAGGGAGTGTGCAAGCAGATACGATCTGCTTGCACACCGGCCGGGTGAGTTTTACCAAACGACGTTCATTATGATCACCTCGTTTTTTATATTTAATATTGAAATGGCAATGAGCCATTCAATATTTAAACGATCATTGAAATGGCTTAAATCTATGTTTTTCAGATACTTATCTCTTTTCAGACACTCATCTGGGCTTTTGCAGATCACTTCTCTTGGCAAATCTATCTCCCATGCTATTAAAAAAAATATTTTGTAAATATATATGGAATATTATTTTTA
>CALBTX010000043.1 GCA_937967685.1 uncultured Bacillaceae bacterium
TTGCCGACTTCAGCGGCAATTTCCTCTTGAAAAGCGACTAATTTTTTAATTTCCTCATGGCCGAAGAGAATCGCTTCCAGCATCTTTTTTTCAGGCACTTCCTGGGCATTGGCTTCAACCATGTTCACCCCATACTTCGTCCCGGCTACCGCCAGGCGAATGTCACTTTTCTCATTTTGCTCCTGCGTGGGATTGATGATCAGTTGCCCATCTACCAAGCCGACATGCACGCCGGCAATCGGACCGTTAAACGGAATATCAGAAATCATCAGAGCCAATGACGAACCGATCATCGCCGCCATTTCGGGAGAACAATCCTGGTCAACAGACATGACCGTGTTAATGATTTGAACCTCATTGCGAAATCCTTCGTCAAACAAAGGGCGGATCGGCCGGTCAATCAAGCGGCTGGCCAACACTGCTTTTTCGCTCGGTCGGCCCTCTCTTTTAATAAAACCTCCCGGGATTTTACCAACGGCATAAAGTCTTTCCTCATAGTTGACAGTTAAAGGAAAAAAATCAAGATCTTTAGCTTCTTTCGAAGCGGTGACTGTCGATAAAACGGCCGTATCGCCGTAACGGACCATGACCGCACCATTCGCTTGCTTGGCCAATTTGCCGATTTCAAACGTTAACTTTCGGCCGGCCCAGTCCATCGTATACGTTCTCATGTCTTCAGTCATCCGAATGTAATCCTCCTCTCAAATACGTATATTTCTAGAATAAATATAGTATTTCCTTCTTTAAGGTGTATTAAAATATCAGCTGATACGACTTTAACGTGTCATATTGAAAAACATATGTAAAAAAGCGGGAAATTGTCCCGCTTTTCCCGAACGTTTATCGACGCAAACCGAGCCGATTGATCAAAGTGCGATACCGAGTGATATCCTTTTTACGCAAATAGTTCAGCAAATTACGTCGTTGACCGACCATTTTAAGCAAGCCTCGGCGTGAATGGTGATCTTTCTTATGCACCCGCAAATGTTCGTTAAGTTCATTAATTTTTTCCGTAAGGATAGCAATTTGAACTTCCGGTGATCCGGTATCATTTTCATGCGTTTTAAATTGCTCGATAATCTCTTGTTTACGTTCTTGTGTCAATGCCATCCTTGTCACCTCCTTATCGTTTCTCATCCCCTGGGGCTTAGCCAGGCGTCGGTGAATCGCCAAGCCAAGCGGCAGGTTGTCTCGAAGGACATCCAACGTTTGCCAACTGAAGAATGTCCTTACATACAATATCATATATTGAACTCCTTGTCGAGCTTCAACCGGCGTTTGGTCTCATGGACATCCTGCTCGATCTGTGCTTTCAACTCTTTAACGGACGGGAACTTCCGTTCTGCACGGATGTAAGCAACAAATTGAACACGTAAGGTTTCTCCGTAAAGATCGTCATCTAAATCGAACAGATGCACTTCCATTTCCGGTTGAGCATACACCCCGTCAAATGTCGGCTTTCTCCCCAAATTAAGGACGCCGTTAAACTGGTCAGCTTTTCGTTGCACCTTGACGGCATAAACGCCTTCTTTGGGCAACACATAAGGTTGATGCAACTTTATATTGGCTGTCGGGAAACCGATCGTCCTTCCTCTTTTCTCTCCGTGGACGACCTCTCCGGAACAGCTGTGATAGCGGCCTAAAAGGGGAAAAACGTCTCCGACGCGTCCTTCGGCCAGCAAGCGTCTGACACGCGATGAACTGATCTTCTCCTGCTGATAATCAATCGAAGGGAGAATGTGCGCCTTGAAAGCGGACGTTGTTTGACTCCACGTTTCCAACGTCTCGCTATTTCCCGTCCCCTTTTGGCCAAATCGAAAATCAAATCCGGTGACGATGTGCTTAATGTTGAGCCCGATAATAAACCGTTCGACGAATTGTTCAGGGGTCAGTTTGGAAAATGGAGCAGTAAATTCAACGACAAAAACGGCATCCAGCCCCATTTGTTCTAATAGGGACAGCTTATCGGGCAGCGGCGTTAAATAAGACGGCTTCACCCGACCCAAAACGACAAGCGGATGCGGGTGGAAAGTGAGCACACCCGAGGACAGTTGATCTCGCTCAGCCAGTTGCAAAGCCTTGCCGATCACTTGTTGATGACCTTGATGTAATCCATCAAAATTGCCCACCGCAACGCTGAAACGATGCCGTTCAACGACGGCGGGTAAGTCATGAGGACCAAATTGATGAGCTTGGGCGATGTTTATAACTTCCATAAGGGCTCCTTCTAAACTTGAAATACTTTTTTAGGTTTAATGAGATAAGGTTTGGCTGATTCGTACAGCGCCACAAATTGGTCGCGCCGGTCATATATACGATAGATTTGATTTTCCTTCACGTTGAATGGGATGTGAATCGTTTGACCAAACTTAATCCGTTTGATGAAATCATCATTTAGGGTCATCCTGGGAAAACGGTCTAATCCCGCATCCATTCGGTGAAGATTGTTTTGCCAATCTTGCCTGCCCCAACGTTCAATGTCTGCCAAAGTGACGCTTTCCTCCAGGGTAAATCGGCCGCTTCTCGTACGGGTTAAAGCAGAAACGTGAGCCGGGTGCCCTAAAGCGCGGCCAAGATCAACACCTAACGTGCGAATGTATGTTCCTTTGGAACACAATACCCGAATCAAAAATTTAGGATACGGTCCTTCAGGATCATATCTCAGTAATTCCAAATGGTGAATCAGGACCGTTCGCGGCTTTCTGTCCACTTCCTTACCTTCAAAAGCATATTCGTAAAGTCTTTTCCCGTTCACTTTCACCGCCGAATACATCGGGGGAACTTGTTCAACCGGGCCGATAAATTGTTTCAGGACGTTCAAGAGTTCACGCTCTTTGGGCGGGTCTATCAAGGGTTCGTCTTCCACCGCGTCCCCCGACTGATCTTCAGTCGTCGTTGACTTTCCCAAAGTAATTTCAGCCACGTATTCTTTTTCATCCAGCGTCAGAAATTCGATGACTCGTGTGGCCTTCCCTAAGCAAACAGGAAGCACCCCTGTCACTTCGGGATCCAAAGTGCCTGTATGCCCGACTTTTTTCGTCTGGGATAGCTTGCGGATTTTTGCGACACAATCGTGTGAAGTGTATCCTTTCGGCTTGTTTAAAATTAAAATCCCGTCGACACCACGCTTATGACTCATCATGGATCACCAAAAACTTTCTTTCAAGACTTTCGCTCATCGGGAGACTTTCGCTCGTCAGTTTCAACAGCGATCAATAAAGGCTTCACGCAATTGTTTGATCAGCACTTGCCGGGCTTGATCGAGCGTTCCTGCAAAAGTGTATCCGGCAGCTCTCACATGGCCACCTCCTCCGAAAGATTGCGCCAAGGTGGCAACGTTGACCTTTTGTCTTGAACGCAGAGACACCTTGACTTCACTGTCGGAAATTTCCTTGAGCAACACGCCAACTTCCACGCCTTCGACATTGCGGGCATAGGAAACCAGCCCGTCCACATCATCTTTGGAAGCACCTGCTTCACGCATATCTTCGACTGAAACGGAGATGATGGCCACCTTGCGTTCAAGGACAAACTCCAATCGATGCAAGGCCTTCTTCAGCAGTTGCAGTTGTTCCACGCTCATCGTTTCCAAAGCAAGTTCAGCAATCTTCCCGGGATTCAAATCATAAGCCAATAAAGCGGCTGCCACGCGCAACACTTTTTCATTCGTATTCGCATAGCGAAAACCGCCTGTATCTGTCAGCAAACCGGAATATAAGGGCTGAGCAATTTCTTTGTGCAAAAGATCCGGAAAATAAGATTGAATCAAATCAAACAATATTTCCGTGGTCGAAGCTGCCTCGGGTTGAATCACGTTGACTGTTCCGAAACGGGTATTAGTGGGATGATGATCGATATTGAGCAGCAAAGCATCTGCAGCAATATGATTGACGGCTTGGCCCAACCGGTCTTGATCGGCCGCATCCAGGGCGATGACTGCCGAAAACGTTCGGCCCAGCGAACGCGAGCCAAGATTAACAACGTCATGAAATCCTTCCAAAAAAGAAAATCTTTTGGGCAGCGGACCATCATTGGCCAAAGTATACGTTTTACCCATCTTTTTCAGGAGGTGGGCCATGGCTAAAAGCGAACCGGTTGCATCGCCGTCGGGATGAACGTGTGAAACGATCAAAAAATCATCTTGCTCTTCAAGCCAGCGAACGGCTTCCTTGAATGATTGTTGATAATGGTCCATTGTTAACGCCTACTTTGTATCATCATTGACATCGCGAATCAGTTGTTCAATGCGCTGGCCGTATTCTATCGATTCATCAATCTTGAAAATGATTTCAGGTGTGTGCCGCAAACGGACCCGTTTGCCAATTTCGGAACGGATAAAACCGGAGGCTTTTTCAATCGCCTGCAAAGTATCTTCCTTCTGTTGATTTTCTCCGAAAACACTTATATACACTTTGGCTTGTTGGAGATCTCCGCTCATTTCCACCCCCGTCACCGTCACGAAGCCGATGCGGGGATCTTTCAGTTCATGTTGAAATAAGTGGCTCAACTCTTTTTTGATTTGTTCACCTACACGATGCACACGCACATTGCTCATCTTCTATCACTCCTGTGCCTTCGCATTTTTTCTCGTTTTAACGGGCGATCTCTTCCATGATATAAGCCTCGATCATATCCCCTTCCTTAATATCATTGAAGTTTTCGATGGTGATGCCGCATTCGTAGCCGCTTTGTACTTCCCGGACATCATCTTTAAACCGTTTCAGATCATTGACTTGACCTTCATGGATGACGACGCCATCCCGGATCAGGCGCACTTTGGCATCGCGGGTGATTTTCCCTTCCTGGACATAGGAGCCTGCGATCGTTCCCACTTTGGACACTTTGAAAATTTGCCGGACTTCGGCCATCCCGATGACTTTTTCCTTATATTCGGGATCGAGCATCCCTTTCATCGCCCGTTCCATTTCCTCAATGGCATCGTAAATCACCCGATGCAAACGGATGTCCACTCCTTCACGCTTGGCCGTCTGACTGACGCCCGGTTGCGGACGCACATTGAAGCCGATGACAATGGCCTGCGATGCCGCGGCTAACGTGATGTCCGATTCCGTAATCGCCCCGACACCGGAGTGGATGATCTTCACCCGCACATCGTCCACTTCAATTTTTTCCAAAGACGCTTTCAACGCTTCAACAGAACCGTGAACATCCGCCTTCAGGATGAGGTTCAGTTCCTTCATCTCCCCTTGCTTAATTTGTTCAAATAATTGGTCTAAGTTGACGCCCCCAGTGGCTTCCCGTTCAGATTCTTTTTGTCTTAATGCGCGCGCTTCGCCAATGGCACGAGCTTTCTTTTCATCTACAAATACTTTGAATTGGTCACCCGCTTGAGGCACATCGTGCAATCCGGTAATTTCCACCGGTGTGGATGGACCCGCTTTTTTCAGCCTTTTTCCACGGTCATTGCTCATGGCCCGGACGCGTCCGAACGTGTTTCCGACAACGATCGGATCACCGACCCGCAATGTTCCGGATTGGACAAGCACCGTGGCCACCGATCCTTTACCTTTATCAAGTTTCGCTTCAATCACTGTTCCCCGGGCCAGTTTATCCGGATTGGCCTTCAATTCTTCAACTTCAGCCACAAGGAGGACCATTTCCATGAGATCGTCCAGCCCTTTTTTATGCAAGGCCGAAACTTCAACAAAGATCGTTTCGCCTCCCCATTCTTCAGGGACGAGGTCCAATTCGGTCAATTCCTGTTTGATCCGGTCAGGGTTGGCTCCTTCTTTATCCATTTTGTTCACGGCCACGATGATAGGGACTTCGGCGGCCTTGGCGTGGTTGATCGCTTCTCTCGTTTGAGGCATCACTCCGTCGTCCGCTGCGACAACAATGATGGCCACATCCGTCACCTCAGCCCCCCTGGCCCTCATGGTCGTAAACGCTTCGTGCCCCGGCGTATCGAGGAAGGTTATTTTCTTGCCGCTGTATTCAATCTGGTATGCGCCGATATGCTGGGTGATGCCGCCGGCTTCTTCGGAAGTGACATTCGTATGGCGCAGCGCATCCAAAAGCGTCGTTTTGCCGTGATCGACATGACCCATCACTGTCACAACCGGCGGTCTTTCTTGCAATTTTTCAGGATCGTCTTCTTCCTTGATGAGTTCAAACTGTGTTTCGTCAACCACTTTTTTCTCTTCCACTTCCACGCCGTACTCGTCAGCCAAGAGACGAATCACATCCATGTCCAGCTCTTGATTAATCGTAGCCATCGTTCCCAAAAGCATGAGTTTTTTAATGATTTCGGACGGTTCTTTGGCCAGATTTTGAGCCAGTTCACCCACTGTTAACGGTCCGGATACCGTTATTTTTTCTATTTTTTTTGTTTCAGACACCGGGGACTGTTTCTTGTTGCGCGCTTTATGTCCTTTTTTGTTTTTCGGTTTTGTTGCTTTCTTTTGTTCCGGACGCGGTTTGTGATGCTGAACTTGTTTTTTGTTTGCCTTCTGCTCCGTCTTTAGCTGCTCACGGTTCGTTTTCCGCTGGTCAACTTGCTTTGTGTGGACATCCTGCTTGGCGTTGCCTTTCGTTTTCGGTCTGGATTTAGGCTGTCTCTTCGCCGCACTTTTGGACTGAGACGCTGCCCTGTCGTTTGACTGAACCTGTTTTCGTTGGCGTTTCTCTTGCGGATCCACTCCGCTTTTTAAATCTTTCATATATTGTTCCACTTGAGCCATCATGTCTTCATTCATCACACTCATATGGTTGCGAATATCGAAATTGAGGCGTTTTAAAATTTGAATGACTTCCTTACTCGTCATTTCCTGAGATCTGGCATATTCATAGATTCTCATTTTGTTCATTTTAGTCATCGGTTCACCCCCGTAAATGTTCACTTTCCTCCGTATATTGTTGCATCTTAGCGGCAAAACCTTCATCGGTCACTCCGACAACGACCCGTCCTTCTTTTTTGCCTATGGCATGCCCCAACGTGTACCGTGAAGAGGAAATATGGTAAGGAACTCGATAATAAGTGCATTTGTCCGTTAGTTTCTTCATTGTATTTGCAGATGCATCCTCAGCCAGAAGGACAAAACAAACGTGTCCTTTCCTGATGCCAGTGATGACCCTGTCCTCCCCTGAAATGATTTTGCCGGCCCGCATGGCCAAACCTAACAATTGAAAAAGTTTCGGGTCCACTGTCATCCACTCCTCACTTGCTAACGTTTTGCGCCAGCTGTTCGTACACTTGATCTTCCACTTTGGTCTTTAAGGCCCGGTCCAAACCTTTATTTTTTTTAGCCAAGGTAAAGCAGTCTTCGGTAGGGCAAATATAAGCACCTCTGCCTGACACTTTTCCGGTGGGATCCGTCTGAATGTCTCCTTGAGGTGTACGAACAACCCGCATTAATTCTTTTTTGGGCTTCATTTCTTGACAAGCCACGCACTTTCTCATCGGAATTTTTCTGCGTTTCATGTTCGCTCCCCCTGTTCTAAGGATTATGCTTGATCCTTAACCCCCGCTTCTGGCGATTCCTGTTCAGCCTGAGGTTTAAGAGATTCTTGCTCCACCTCGGACTCCATGGCTTCGTGTCCCTTTTCGGCTTCAACGCTTTCCTCTTCATGGTGTGCATCGAGATGATCTTCGTCTGCTTCTATATTTTCTGCGGGTGATTCAATATGATCTCCGTCTGCTTCAATATTTTCCGTGGGATTTTCTTCGTGAAATTCCTGATCATCCGTATCTTCAGGCACAGCTGCCGCTTCGTCCTCAACATCCAATAACCCCAGTTCTTTGGCGTCACTTTCGCTTTTGATGTCAATTTTCCATCCCGTCAATTTGGCGGCTAAACGCGCATTCTGTCCTTTTTTACCGATCGCCAGTGACAATTGGTAATCGGGTACAATCACTTGTGTCATGTTGTCTTGCTCGTGGACGTCGACACGAACCACTTTGGAAGGACTCAGCGCATTGGCCACAAATTCAACCGGGTCATCGGACCAGTGGACAATATCGATTTTCTCCCCGTTCAATTCCTGAACAATCGTTTGCACCCTGGCCCCTTTGGGACCGACGCATGCACCGACCGGATCCACATCTTCATGTTCGGAGTAGACGGCGATTTTGGAGCGGTCACCTGCTTCACGGCTGACGGCTTTTATCTCAACAATGCCATCGTAAATTTCGGGCACTTCCAATTCAAATAAACGTTTTAAAAAACCGGGATGAGTTCGCGAAATTAATATTAAAGGACCTTTCGTCGTTTTTTCCACTTTGGTAATGTAAGCCTTCACCCGGTCCCCGTGTTTAAACTGGTCGGAAGGGATTTTTTCATTCACAGGCATTAACGCTTCCGTTTTGCCCAGATCAACGTAGATGAACTTTCCGTCTTGCCGTTGAACGATGCCCGTGATAATGTCTTCCTCACGATCAATATACTCCGCGTAAATGATAGATCGCTCCGCTTCGCGTATGCGCTGGGTGACCACCTGCTTCGCCGTCTGAGCGGCAATACGCCCGAAGTCTTTGGGGGTCACTTCAATTTCGACGATATCGCCAAGTTCATATTGCGGATTGATCCCGCGGGCAGCTTCTTCGTTCATCTCCAGCCTCGGATCCTGAACTTCCTCGACGACATTTTTCAAAGCAAAAACGCGCACCGCACCCGTGTCCCGGTTAATATCGACGCGAACATTTTGGGCTGAATTGAAATGGCGTTTATATCCGGAAATAAGTGCCGCTTCAATCGCTTCCAGCAGAACATCTTTGCTGATCCCCTTCTCCTTTTCGATCGCTTCCAACGCTTCAATAAAGTCAATGTTCATAAATGAGTACTCCCCCTTTCACCTTTAAAACGCAACGGCCAAGCGTGCGCTAGCAACTTTCTGATATGGAATGGCGATTTCTTTCGTCTGATGTTTCACCTGGACCTCCATGGTCAGCATGTCACCATCAAAACCGGTCAGTTTCCCTTCAAACACTTTCTGTCCAAGAAAAGGTTCATACGTTTTCAAATGGACATGTTGACCGACAGCCTTTTGCACATCTTCCGGCTTACGCAGGGGCCGTTCCGCACCAGGTGAAGACACTTCCAAAAAATAAGCCTGTGGGATGGGGTCTTTTTCATCCAGAGCCGCAGAAAGTGCTTCACTGACTTCACTGCAATCCTCAATATCCACCCCGCCTTCCCTGTCGATATAAACGCGTAAAAACCAGTTTTTTCCTTCCTTCGCATATTTAATATCCACCAGTTCTAAGCCTTTAGACTGCAGGATAGGAAGAACCAATGCCTTCGTGATTTCAGTAACTTTATGGCTCACCAATCCGTCCTCCTTGCATGCGGTGAAAGCTTTGTTGATAAGACGAAAGAGTGGGAGGCCCCCACTCTTTCGATACGTGCCTATTCACAGTATGACCAGTGTTAGAATACCATAACCATTTCTAAAAAGCAACGTCGGTCAAATTAAATGGGCACGCTTCATGCCGTTCACGATTAAAACAACGACAGCTGGTTGGTTTCGGGTAAATCACGCAAGCAGCCGTGTTCTTCCAGTTGTTCAATGACCGTTTTCGATACTTTACTCCGGGTTTGCAGATCTTCTTTGGAGAGAAACTCCCCCTCTTCCCTGGAGCGTACAATATTCAAGGCTGCGTTCGTCCCGACGCCCGGGATGGTGTTGAAAGGAGGAATGAGTCCGTCGCCGTCGACAATAAATTGAGTGGCATGAGAACGGTATAAATCGACTTGTTGGAAATGAAAGCCTCGCTCAAGCATCTCCAAACATACTTCCAAGATCGTCAGCAGCGTCTTCTCTTTCGGCTGGGCTTGATTCCCTTTTTCAAGGATATCTTCAATCTTCTTGCGCACCGCGTGGGATCCGTTGACCACGAGAGAGATATCGAAATCATCAGCCCTGACGGTAAAATAGGAAGCATAGAAATAGATCGGATAATAAACTTTAAAATAAGCGATGCGCACAGCCATCAGCACATAGGCGGTGGCATGAGCTTTCGGAAACATATATTTGATTTGTTGGCAAGACCAAATATACCAATCTGGCACGTCATGTTCCCGCATATATTGGATATCTTCTTCATTCAATCCTTTTCCTTTGCGTACCTTTTCCATGATTTGGAAAGCCCTGGAAGGGTCAAGCCCTTGATGAATCAAATAGACCATAATATCATCACGGGTAGAAATCACGTCGGACAAAACAACCGTTCCTTGCCGAATCAACTCCTGGGCATTGTTTAACCATACATCCGTCCCGTGAGATAAACCGGAAATACGAACAAGCTCAGAAAAAGTTGTCGGTTTTGTTTCCTCCAGCATTTGGCGCACAAAACGGGTCCCGAACTCAGGAATGCCCAAAGTGCCCGTTTTAGACATGATTTGCTCTTCAGTGACTCCGAGCGCTTCCGTACTGCTGAATAAACTCATCACCTTTGGATCATCCGTGGGGATTACTTGCGGATCAATGCCGGATAAATCCTGGAGCATGCGAATAACCGTCGGATCATCGTGCCCAAGTATATCCAGCTTTAACAAATTATCATGTATGGAATGGAAATCAAAGTGGGTTGTTCTCCATTCCGAGGTCGCATCGTCAGCCGGGTATTGGATCGGAGTAAAATCGTAAATGTCCTTATCATCGGGAACGACAATAATCCCACCGGGATGTTGTCCCGTCGTTCGCTTCACCCCTGTGCATCCTTTGGCCAGCCGACTGATTTCGGCCTTGCGCAAGACGATCCCTTGCTCCTCTTCGTATTTTTTGACGAAGCCGTAAGCCGTTTTATCGGCAACCGTGCCGATCGTTCCCGCGCGATACACGTTATCTTCGCCGAACAACTCCTGCGTATATTTGTGGGCAATCGGCTGATATTCTCCAGAAAAATTCAGATCGATATCCGGTACTTTATCCCCCTTGAAACCGAGAAAGGTTTCGAAGGGGATATCATGGCCGTCCTTGTGCAGTTTGGCCCCGCATTGCGGGCAATCCTTGTCCGGCAAATCAAAACCCGAGCCGACAGATCCGTCATCAAAAAAGCGAACATAATGACATGACGTGCAGACGTAATGGGGAGGCAGAGGATTGACCTCCGTAATGCCGCACATCGTAGCCACAAAAGAGGAGCCGACAGACCCCCGTGATCCAACCAAATACCCGTCTGCCAATGACTTCTGAACTAATTTTTGTGAAATTAAATAAATCACGGCAAAACCGTTGTTAATGATGCTGTTCAGTTCTTTTTCCATTCTTTGCGCCACAAGTTCAGGCAACGGATCACCATAAATACGCTTTGCCTGTTGTTCGCACGTTCGTCTGATGTCCTCATCAGCCCCTTCAATTTTCGGAGTATATAATTCTTCAGGGACAGGTTTAATCGGTTCAATTTGTTCTTCAATCTGTTTCGAGGCCTTAATGACAACTTCTTGACAACGCGCTTCTCCCAAAAATTGAAATTCTTTCATCATTTCATCCGTCGTCCGCAAATAAACGGGCGGAAGAGATTCGGGTTTAAGTGGAGTCGCTTTACCTAAAGTCGTGACCAATATTTTGCGATGGACAGCGTCATGGGGGTGTATATAATGAACATTTCCGGTAGCCACGACAGGTTTGTTCAGCTTTTCTCCCAAATCGACCATACGGGTGATCATTTGACGCAATTGATCCTCGTCCCGGACCACTTCCCTTGTCAACAGATGGCGATAGTTACTCAGCGGTTGAATTTCCAAATAGTCATAAAAGGCGGCAATCTCTTCGACTTCTTCCGTCGACTTGTGTAGCAACCCTTCAAACACTTCCCCCTGCTCACATCCGGAACCGATCATTAACCCTTCACGAAATTGGCTCAAAACACTGCGGGGGATGCGCGGCACACGGTAAAAATACTTGACATGGGAGATGGAAACAAGCTTGTACAAGTTTTTTAAGCCCATTTGATTTTTGGCCAATATGCTGCAATGAAACGGCCGGCTATGCTGGAGGCTTGTTTCTCCTTTATATTCATTTAATTGGCTTAAGCTCGTCACGTTTTTCTCCCGCAAATCTTTGAGCATTTGCCACAGCAAATAGCCGGTCGCTTCCGCGTCGTAAACCGCCCGATGATGATTTTCGAGCGGAATATTAAACTTTTTGCATAAAACGTTTAAACGATGGCTTTTCATCTCCGGATAAAGGAAGCGCCCCAGCTCCAGCGTATCCAGCACAGGCTGTTGCAGGTGATGGCCGATCCGTTTGTAACCCGCTTGTAAAAAACCCATATCAAAACTGGCATTATGGGCAACGAGCGTATGATCTTCCATAAAGGCCAAAAAATCCCGGAGGACGTCCTCAATGTCCGGTGCATCCTCAACCATATCGTCCGTTATGCCAGTCAGCCGTGAAATTTGTTCGCTGATCGGTTCGTGAGGATTGGCAAAACGTTCAAAGCGATCGATCACTTCACCCCGATGTACTTTCACCGCAGCCAATTCGATGATTTTATGATAAACGGACGATAAGCCCGTTGTTTCCACATCAAAAACGACGTACGTTTCATCCGCTAGATTCCGCTCCTGTGGATAATAGACAAGAGGAACGCCGTCGTCCACCACATACGCTTCCATGCCGTAAATGATCTTCACGCCGTGTTTTTGACCGGCTTGATAAGCTTCCGGAAAAGCCTGGACGACACCGTGATCAGTGACGGCAATGGCCGGATGTCCCCATTTGGCCGCCTGTTGCACATATTTTGTGATGGACGTCACGCCGTCCATGGCGGACATGTTCGTATGTAAATGAAGCTCCACACGCTTTTGGTCACTCGTATCTTCTCTTTCTCGCACAGCAATTTGGTTGATATCGTTGGCCATCAGGACGAGTTCGTTTTGAAAAGTGTCTGTCTGTACACTCCCCCGCACTTTGACCCAGATGCCTTCCTCTATTGAAGCGAATGCGCGAACATCTTCCTTGGCTCTGGAAAACATTTTCACGCTGATCGAATCGCTGTAATCGGTCAGAGAAAATATGAGCAAACTGCGCCCGCTTTTCAGTTCTCTGATTTGGGTATCAAAGACATACCCCTGAACACAAACGCGCCGTTCCTCTTCCTGAATGTCTTTCATTAAAGCGGGTTCTTCCTTAATCTCTTCCCCGATCAAAACGTGCGATGAAGCCGATCTGTGTGGCACCTGCTCGGCCTGATATTGTTCGTTCTTTCTATCCTCCCAATCTTTAAGCGTCTGTTCGACTCTCGTTCTATCCTCTGCATCCCGCTCTTCGAGAAACCGTTGATAAGCATCCTCGCTGCCATCCATTTGATAGTAAAATTCCAGGCGCCAACCTCCGAAAAATTGTTCGTAGAATCGGCGGATCAAGGGTTCTATTTTTTTGCGGCAAATGTTTTGCTCCACTTCATTGAAAACGGAAATGATGACGCCCTTCTCTTCCCAGCGAGGTGGTGGATCCTGCAGCCTGTGGTACAATCCGTTGAGCTGATCACGGTATTGATCGATAAAAACAGGCCAATACTCATAAAAAATGGTCTCTCTTTGCTCCGCCTCAAAGTTGAAGCGAACTTCAACCCGGGCAAGATGGGCAAATGATTGTTGAAGATGGGCCAAAAAAGTTTGATAGACATGCCCGGGGATCGGTTTCAACAACGTCAAATGAAAAACCCATGTTTTCTTATTGTGAATTAACTGCAGCTTATCGATCGCACCGTCCTGAAAGTAGTGCTGGACCATTTCTTCGGGGATGTTAATTTGCTGAAGCAGAAGTCGGAAACGTTCCTTTTTATGCTCTAACCGAGTCGTCATGCCCATTCCCCTCCCCTTTTATCCGCTCACAGTTGAGACCACATTTCAGCCATGTGCGCCATGAGCTTGTCCACCGACATTTCCCCGGTTTCCTCCGTTCGACGTCTTTTGTATTCAATGATGCGTTCTTTGGATTTTTTGCCGATGACGAGCCTTAAAGGAATGCCGATTAAATCCGCATCCTTAAATTTGACGCCCGCCCGTTCATCGCGATCATCAAACAAAACATCGTATCCGTTGTCCAGCAATCGTTGATATACTTCTTCAGCCAATGCCCGTTGATGATCATCTTTCATATTCACAGCGATAAGATGAATGTCAAACGGTGTCACCGATTTGGGCCAGATGAGTCCGTGTTCATCATGGTTCTGTTCAATGATGGCGGCCAACAGTCTCGAGACGCCGATACCGTAACATCCCATGACGAAAGGCTGAGCTTTTCCTTGCTCGTCCAAGTAAGTTGCCCCCATCGCCGCGCTATATTTTGTACCCAGTTTGAAAACATGCCCGACTTCAATGCCTTGAGCAAAACGGATCGTCCCCTGACATTTCGGACAAGCGTCCCCCTCGACGACATGGCGCAAATCATAGTAATCTTCCAAGGCGAGGTCACGTTCTGCAGAGACGCCGATCAAGTGTTTGTCTTGCTCATTGGCACCGACGACAGCCTGCTCGATGCCCCGCACGCTGTAATCGGCGACAAGGCGAACATGATCATCAAGACCGATGGGACCGACAAACCCGGGTACGGAATGGAGCCGTGAGTGCACTTCACTTTCGTCCAGCAGTCTCACACTCTCGCCCTGAAGGAGGTTTTTCACTTTCAATTCATTGACGTCATAATCTCCGCGGACAAGGGCTATGACGACTTGTTCATCAACTTCCAGGGCCACGCTTTTAATGATTTGTTTCCTGTCCACTTGCAAAAAATCACTCAATTGCTCGATCGTACGAACACCGGGCGTATCCACCGTTTCGACGGTCGGTGAAGGATCGGTTGCCCATTGCTCATACGTCGTTTGGACAGCCTCTGCCTTCTCTATATTCGCCGCATAAGCACACGCATCACAATAAGCGATCGTATCTTCCCCGATTTCCGAAAGCACCATGAACTCGTGCGTATCTGTGCCGCCAATCGTACCGGAATCCGCCTCAACGGCGCGGAAATCAAGCCCGCAGCGTTCAAAGATTTTATGGTATGCCTCGTACATTTTTGCATAGCTCTTGTTCAAACCTTCGTGGTCCAAATCAAAAGAATAAGCATCTTTCATGATAAACTCCCGCGAACGCAGCATGCCGAATCGCGGACGGCGTTCATCACGGAACTTCGTCTGAATTTGATACAACGTCAGCGGCAGTTTCTTGTAGGAGTTGACCTCATCTCTCAGCAGGCCGGTGATGACTTCCTCGTGAGTCGGACCCAAAGCGAAAGAACGGTCATGACGGTCTTTCAGCCTCATTAATTCCGGGCCGTATACATCCCAGCGTCCGGTTTCCTGCCAAATTTCGGCGGGATGCAAGGCCGGCAATAGCATTTCCTGCGCACCGGTGCGATCCATTTCCTCACGGACAATGTTTTCAATTTTACGCAACACTTTATAACCTAACGGTAAATATGTATAAATCCCTGCAGCCAATTGCCGAATCAAGCCGGCTCTGAGCATGAGACGATGGCTGGCAACCTCAGCGTCGGCAGGCGTATCCCGCAAGGTTGGCGCCAAAAAGTATTGCTGTCGCATGAATAAACTCCTTTCCTCATTTTTTCACTCATCTTCTATCTGTTAAAAAAGACGCGCTGAATATCGTTCCAGGTCACGAGCAACACGAGCAGCATGAGAAAGGCAAAACCGATGAAATGGACCATCCCTTCTTTATGAGGATCGATCGGGCGCCCCCGAATTGCTTCCAGCGCTATAAAGATCAGACGACCTCCATCCAGAGCGGGGATGGGCAGCAAGTTGAATACGGCAAGGTTAATGCTTAACAAAGCCGCCCAGAAAACCAATGAGGACAGTCCCGCTTGAGCCGCTTGACCGGTGATATCAAATATACCGACTGGTCCGGCCAGCCCCTCATCAATAGACACTTCACCCGTCATTAACATGCCCACCGCTTGAAAGATCAAAGTAGAAATTTCAACGGTCTGAGTCAACCCGTACTGTAAAGAACCGGTCAGCGAATGATCCATCGGCGGACTGACCCCAATAAAACCTTGTTCACCGCCTTCGGCCAATTCATTTTCACGGGCCGCCGGGGATACGTTCACTTCCAATTGTTCGCCTTGGCGATCTACGATGAATGTTAACTCCCGCCCGGGATTTTTTTCAATGATTTGGCGCAAGTGATCCCAAGATTGGATTGGCTCATCCTCAACCATCAACACGGTATCTCCCTCTTGCAATCCAACTTCATCCGCCACCGTCTGCGGAAGAACCTGTCCAATTTGCGGCTCATCAACCGGCACGCCGTTGTATAAGCCCAATCCGACCAGGAAAACAAAGGCCAAGAGGAAATTGGCCAAAGGACCGGCAAAAATGGTCGCCGCCCGCTTCCCGAGCGACTTGCTGGCAAACTGGCGGTCATAAGGAGCGATTTGTACTTCTTGATGGTTGGCAACGAACAGGGCTTGTGGATGAACCTCAAAACGACGCAGCTCTTCGTCTTCATCATAGCCTTCAATGAACAACTCGTGTTCCAAATCAATCTTTTGGACATTCATCAAAAGCGCCTCGGGATCGGGACGGTCCTTCATGATCAGTTTCTCGACCTGGCCCTCCTCATTTAAGACAAGCCCTACATCATGACCGGTCTTGATTTCCACCATTTCCGGATCTTCGCCCGCCATCCGCACGTAACCACCTAAAGGAAGCAGTCGAATCGTATACAACGTTTCGTTTTTTCGAAAAGAAAACAGTTTAGGTCCAAAACCGATGGCAAATTCACGACACAATATTCCCGACCGTTTAGCCATGAGCAAATGGCCCAATTCATGGAAAAAGATGAGTACTCCGATGACGACAACAATGCTCAGAACCGTTTGCATGCCTTCACCTTCTTTCTATAGATTCAGCCGCCCGCCTGGCCCACCGGTCAGCCTCTTCAATGTCAGTCAACGACGGATGGACAATGGAGTCATGTTGTTCTAACGTCTTTTCAATCACTTGCTCAATCTCTAAAAAAGAAATCTCTTGACTAAGAAAGCGCTTGACGGCAATTTCATTGGCCGCATTTAAAACCGCCGGGTATGTCCCGCCTTTTTGTCCGGCTTCATAAGCTAAATTCAAACAAGGATAACGTGCAAAGTCCATTTGTTGAAAATGCAACCGGCCAATTTCAGCAAGGTTCAGGCGGTTACCCGGGGTAACGATTCGTTCAGGATAGGTCAGCGCATATTGAATCGGAATTTTCATATCCGGGATCCCCATTTGAGCCATCACGGTCCCATCTTGAAAAACGACCATGGAATGAATGATGCTTTCAGCGTGTAATAACACTTTGATCCGTTCATAAGGGATGGAAAAAAGCCAATGCGTTTCAATCACTTCAAACCCTTTGTTCATCATGGTCGCCGAATCAATCGTTATTTTCGAGCCCATCGACCAAGTGGGATGTTTTAAAGCGTCTTCCACGGTCACGTTGACCAGCTCTCTTCTACTTTTATGTCGGAAACTTCCTCCTGATGCCGTTAAAATCATTTCCTCCACTTGCTTTTCGTCTTCACCTTGTAAACATTGTAAAATGGCGGAGTGTTCACTGTCTACCGGAAGGAATGAGACGCCATGTCTGCGAACATGGTCCATGACGATCTCCCCGGCAGTCACCAATGTCTCCTTATTCGCCAAAGCAATGGATTTTCCTGCTTCTATGGCCGCCAAGGTCGGCCTTAAACCGATACTTCCGACAACGGCTGTGACCACCGTGTCTACTGCTTCATACGTACTGACTTCTAGCATACCGGCCAAACCATAATATGTCTGCACGCCTTCCGGCAGAAAGGGTTTGATCTTATCGGCAACCGCTTTAGAGCCTACGGAAACGATCTTTGGCCGAAAAGCATGAACTTGATCTATGATTAAGGAGGCGTTCGACCCCGCTGCCAACGCAACCAGGCGAAACCTCTCGGGGTTCCTGCGGATCACCTCGAGCGTTTGGGTTCCAATGGAACCCGTTGAACCCAGTATGGCGATATTTTTCACAAATTAAACCCCCTTAGAGCATATACAAAAAATCTAACGTCACGAGAACGAAAAGCAAACTGTCAAAGCGATCCAAAACGCCTCCATGACCGGGCAAAAGCCGCCCCGAATCTTTGACTGTGAAGTGTCTTTTGAGGGCGGATTCTATCAGATCTCCGATTTGCCCGGCCACAGAAATGAGCATGGCTAACCCAACGCTTTCCACATATGTGGGGTAATATTGCGTCACCCATTGAAAGACAAGGGCAAAGACGATGCTGAAAAATATCGCGCCCAAATGCCCCTCCAATGTTTTATTGGGGCTGATCATGGGCCATAATTTTCGTTTGCCGAATTTTTTTCCCGTAAAGTAAGCCGCTGTATCACTTGTCCAGGTGATCAATAAAATAAAAAATAGAAGATAGAGTCCTTCCGTAAAACGGATGTCCATTAAAGCAGCAAAACCGAACCCTAAGTAAAAAACACCGATAAACAGCGTGCCGATATGTTCGACCGAAATACGCTGTTTGCCAATAAGCGTCAAAAATAAAAAAAGAACGATAAAACCCATCATCATTCTTTCCATGTCCAACGATACGTTTAGCCATCGGACTGAATCGGCCTTAGATAGAGCCTGCAGAAGGAGAGCGCACAAAAAGAAAAGCCCTAAGAGAGAGGGAAGGCTGAAAACGGGCAAGCGCGACAGACGCATCAACTCTATATAGGCAAGGAGTGCCAAACAGATGATCAATATCCCGAACCAGATACCGCCGATGATCAGCACGCTTAAAAATATGAATCCGCCAATGAATCCTGAAAACACTCTTTGCTTCAACCTAAACCCTCCCAGGAGCTTGCTCGCTTCGCTGTGCCAAATGAAGGTTAAACTGAACCATAGCGTCGTTTGCGATGTTGGTATTCTTTAATCGCCGCCTGTAGATGCTCTCGAGTAAAGTCAGGCCAGTATACGTCCGTAAACCACAGTTCGGTATATGCTAACTGCCACAGCATAAAATTGCTTAACCTGATTTCTTTGGTGCGGATTAACAAATCCGGGTCTGCCAGACCTTTCGTCTGCAGGCAATTGCCAATCATGTTTTCATTAATGTCTTCGATGTCAACTTGTTTGGATTGGACCATGCGCACAATGTCTTTCACCATCTGCACAATTTCGGCTCGACTGCCATAATTGAAAGCTAAATTGAGGATCAATCCGCTGTTGCCTTTCGTTTTCTCCTGAGCTTCTTTCACGGCAGACAATGTATGTTGTGGAAGACCTTCTTCAGATCCTAAAATGCGAACCTGAACATTGTTTTCAACCAGCTCTTCAAGTTCGGAGGCCAAATACTCCTGAGGTAATTTCATCAAATATTCTACCTCATCCTTGGGGCGCTTCCAGTTTTCGGTGGAAAAAGCGTACAACGTTAAAACACGTATGCCGATCTCATCAGCGGCTTTCGTCACTTCTTTGATCACTTTCATTCCTGCACGGTGACCCGCCACACGCGGCAGCCCCCGTTTTCGGGCCCAGCGGCCGTTTCCATCCATGATGATGGCCACATGTCCGGGAATGGCGTTTTCGTTCTCCTCCAACCGGTTTTTTCCAGTGACCGGATGATTCAGCTTATGTAACATATCGTTTCCTCCAAGGAGCCGATGAACAGAAGCGCCTGGCAAGTAAAAAGCGTCCGAGCGCCAATGTCCTTATCCTCTGACATTGTCATCAAACTTCCATCATTTCTTTTTCCTTATCCTCAACGACTTGATCCACCTTAGCGATAAATTCATTCGTTGTTTGCTGAATGTTTTCTTGCAGACGCCTCGATTCATCTTCTGGCAGTTTGCCGTCTTTTTCATCTTTTTTCACTGAATCATTCGCGTCACGGCGGACATTCCTGATCGCTACTTTCGCTTCTTCACCGTATTTCTTGACCATTTTGACGAGCTCCTGCCGCCTTTCTTCCGTCAATGACGGAATTTGGATGCGAATGATATGGCCGTCATTGTTTGGCGTCAGTCCCAACTCTGATTTTAAAATCGCTTTTTCAATATCTTCCAGTACATTTTTATCCCAAGGTTGAATCGTCAAAAGCTTAGGTTCAGGGGCACTGATGTTGGCCAGCTGATTCACAGGGGTTAATGTGCCGTAATACTCCACTTTCACTTTATCTAACAATGACGGTGTCGCCCGACCGGTTCGAATGCTGGCTAATTCATTTTTTAATTGCTGAACCGCTTTGTCCATCCGTTTCTGTGCATCTTGAATGATGTTCGTTGACATATTAATTCCCCCTTACAATCGTACCGATCTCTTCACCCATAACGGCACGTTTAATATTGCCTTCTTCAGAAATGGAAAAGACGATCAGAGGTATGTTGTTGTCCATACATAACGTTGAAGCCGTAGAGTCCATCACACCCAGTCCTTCTTTCAGCAAGTCCAGATAGGATAAATGTTCGTATTTAGTCGCTTGCGGATCAATGGAAGGATCTGCTGTATAAACCCCGTCCACTTTATTTTTGGCCATCAATATCACTTCAGCTTCAATTTCGGCCGCTCTTAAAGCTGCCGTCGTATCGGTTGAAAAATAAGGGTTTCCCGTACCTGCTGCAAAAATAACGACACGCTTTTTTTCCAGATGGCGAATCGCCCTGCGTCTGATATACGGCTCTGCCACTTGACGCATTTCGATCGAGGTTTGAACGCGGGTTTGCACCCCTTCATGTTCCAATGCGTCTTGCAGAGCCAAGGCATTCATGACCGTGGCCAGCATACCCATGTAATCGGCGGTGGCTCTGTCCATTCCCTGGGCACTGCCCGCCATCCCACGCCAAATATTTCCTCCTCCGACAACGACAGCAATTTCTACGTTTAATTTTACAACTTCGTCGATTTGTTTGGCAATGGATTGAATACAGACCGGATCAATGCCAAATCCTTGTTTTCCGGCCAATGCCTCACCACTGAGCTTCAGAACGATGCGTTGATAGGCTGGTGCAGACATCAGGGCTCCTCCCCTTCCTTATTCTTCTCATGTTCACGTCCCTGGTAAAAATCTTGGCGGCCTGTTCAATGCGTTGATGTCCTGGAATTAATGTCAATCAGGGATGTCTATCGGTTGATGTTTTCCTGCAAAATAGGGAACACGACGTGTTCCCCAATTGGCCGACGGCGGCCCTTCGTGTTAACTTTGTTTTTTGACTTGAGACATCACTTCATCCACGAAGTTATCCTCTTTCTTTTCGATCCCTTCGCCCAGTTCATAGCGGAAGAAAGCCCTGACAGACACATCCTTGCCTTCCTGCTCCAAATATTTTTGAACAGAGATGTCAGGATCTTTGACAAACTCCTGCTCCAATAAGCTCACTTCTTTATAAAACTTATTCAATCGTCCTTCGACCATTTTCTCGACGATATGTTCCGGTTTGCCTTCATTTAAAGCCTGCTGTTTCAATACTTCCCGTTCCTTGGCCACATCTTCGGCGGAAATGTCGTCTCTGGAAATATAGCGGGGATTGATCGCTGCGATATGCATGGCGATATCTTTTGCCACTTCTTGATTCGTCGTATTTGTCAGTACGGCCAAAACGCTGATTTTTCCACCCATATGTATGTATGCACCGAAGGTGTCTTGATCGGTTTTATCAACGAGTTGAAAGCGGCGGAGATTCATGTTCTCGCCGATTCTAGCGATCAATTCCTGCAGCGTCTCCCGAACTGTTTTTTCTCCGTCCATTTTTTGTTCGAGCGCTTCCTCAACGGATGTCGGACGCTCTTTAAGCAAATGAGCGGCCAGGTCAGCCAAAAAACGTTGAAATGCTTCGTTTTTGGCCACAAAATCCGTCTCACAGTTTAATTCAAGCAAAACAGCCGTATTCCCTTCCACCCGAACGGTCGTCAATCCTTCGGCGGCGACGCGGTCCGCTTTCTTTTCCGCTTTAGACAAACCTTTTTCACGAAGATAATCAACCGCCTTTTCCATATCTCCGTCGGTTTCAGTCAGCGCTTTTTTGCAATCCATCATTCCCGCTCCGGTTTTCTGTCGCAACTCTTTCACCATACTTGCTGATATGGACATTTTTTAGCCTCCTTTAAGCAATGCACTTCAAGCAATGTACTTTCAAAAAAGGTCTAAGGGCAATCCCCCTTAGACCACCCTGGATATGGTCAAGCACTCCTTCACTCTAAAACTTGAAATAGATAGACGCGGACAAGAAACAGATTCATTGCCGCTTGCTTCTTCTTAATTGCCGCTTACTTCTTCAGCGGCCTGCTCATCCGCTCTGTTTTCTTCTTCAAGGTTCTCCTCTGCTGTATCTTCCTCTTGTGTGTCTTCCGGCTGAGTCACTGCCGGACCAGCGCCTTCCTGCTGTGATTGTTCTCCTTGAGTGCCTTCCAAAACAGCGTCAGCCATTTTACTCGTTAACAATTTAACCGCCCGAATGGCGTCATCATTTCCCGGAATGACATAGTCGATTTCATCCGGATCACAATTCGTATCGACAATGGCTATGATCGGAATGCCTAATTTGCGAGCTTCAGATATGGCGATTCTCTCTTTGCGCGGATCAACAATAAACAGCGCATCCGGGAGTTTTTTCATCGTTTTGATGCCGCCCAAAAACTTTTCCAAACGTTCCTTTTCTTTCCTGAGCAATATGACTTCCTTCTTGGGCAGCACGTCAAACGTACCGTCAGATTCCATTTCTTCAAGCTGATGAAGACGTTCGATACGCTTCTTGATCGTTTCGAAGTTCGTCAAAGTACCCCCAAGCCAGCGCGTATTGACGTAAAACATGTCACAGCGCCGCGCTTCATTTTCAATGGATTCCTGCGCTTGTTTTTTCGTGCCGACGAACAAAATTTTCCCGCCATCGGCAGCGAGATTACGTACAAAACGGTAAGTTTCTTCCACTTTTTTGACCGTTTTTTGCAAATCAATAATGTAAATTCCGTTTCTTTCGGTAAAAATGTACCGCTCCATTTTCGGGTTCCAACGACGTGTCTGGTGTCCGAAGTGAACCCCTGCCTCCAAAAGTTGTTTCATTGAGATAACAGCCATCTCGACTTAACTCCTCCTTATGGTTTTTTCCCTCCGCCAACATCATCTTTAGATGAAACTTGTCTGAAAATGAAGCTTGTCTGAGAAGCTTCTGGCAAGCACCCTCATCTAAATTCGTCAGCGTGTGTGGTTTAACACCATTTGTAAATATAGCACACTGAATTCAATTAAGCAATGTTATATTCAAGTCCTAAGATTTTGTTTTCTTCCGGCGCGAGGAGGGCAGCATATGGATCATCAAGGCCGTTTCTCCGTTACCTATACGCAACATTTTGGCGATCTGTTCCTTTGAAAATCCTTGTTCATGTAATTGGGCGACCATTTCCAACTTGTCGGTTTGCTGATCCTTTTTCTCCTCGTTGACTAACACATGCTGTGGAGAAGACGGCCATTTTTCGTCATGTTCTGCTGTCTGTTCCAAACGCTCCATTTGCTGATGCCAATCCTTCAGTTTCCGATTCAGCGGCTCCACTTTTTTTTGGAATTCCTCATCGATCTTCCTGTCCCATTCTTCTTCTTTGCTTTTTATGTAGTGGACCAATTTTTCATACAGCGCTTCATTTTCTTTCTCCAATTCGTCGACAAACGCTGCCATACTTTTGTGAATGGTTTCCGTATCTTCAGGCGGTGAAGGTAAGTCGACCCGTTCGAGGGATCTCTTTTGAAACAAAATGATCACAGCGAAGATCGTCAGCAAATGGAGTATAAAACTGCATGTTATCAAAAAATAGATCACGCGACACCCTCCTCTTACGATCGACTGCTGACAAATTCGCGCTCCGTCGATAAGGCAGCTTTCAAACGGCATATCGCCTTGGAATGCAGCTGAGAAATACGTGATGTCGATAAATCCAAAATTTCGGCTATTTCCGTAAAGGTCATATCATCGAAATAGGCTAAAGAAACAACGATTTTTTCTTTCTCGGGTAAGCGGTCGATTGCCTCAGCCAGCGTTTCTTTCAACAATTGTTCGTCGAGATAAATTTCGGGTGATTCGGCATTCGTATTCACGATCATATTATAGCGGCCAATCTCATGTTCTTCTTCATCATACAGCGGTTCATCGACAGAAATCATGATGGACAGGGAAGCATCAGCCAATACTTGATTCACTTCCCTTTCGCTCAACCCTAAAAATTCACTGATCTCCCGGTCGGTGACCGAGCGTTGTTTCTTTTGTTCGAGCACCGTATACGCCTCTTCAATTTTTCTCGCTTTGTCACGGACCGAGCGGGGGATCCAATCATTTTGCCGCAATCCATCCATAATCGCACCGCGTATTCTAAAATTGGCATAAGTCTCAAATTGCAATCCGCGTTGCAGATCAAATTTGTCCAGCGCATCAAGCAGCCCTTGCAAGCCCAGACTTTTCAAATCGCCTTTTTGTACAGTGTGCGGCAAATGAAGCGCTAATCGATGAACGACATAATCGACCAATGGCAAATATTTGCGCACGAGAACATTTCCAGCTTCCGGATCCCGTTCATCTTTCCATTTCCGCCAATTGATTTCATCTTCTTCACTCCACTTCAATGGACCCCTTCTATGATCCGTCAATGTCATCACCACCTGCTGAATCCCTTTCAATCAACCGTTTATAAAAATCATCCTGATGCTCATTGAGTGTTCCGGCACTATTAGACATTCATGATGTTTTTGTTTCCGGTAAAAATAGACAAAATACCAGTGGAAGCATCGATTTCAATGGTCCGGCTGATATTTCCTCCGATGACTTCAGCAACGATCGGGATGCCTATTTGGCGTAATATCTTTTGGCATGCTTGCACATTGCGGGGACCGATACGCATCGTTTCCCCCTTGGAAAAAAAAGTGAACATTTGTGCTCCGCCGACTAATTTAGCCTCAAAAAAGCGGGGATGTCCTCCTTTAGCAACCATTTTGTCGACCAAAAGAGGGATGGCCCGATCGGCATATTTGCCTTCCTTTGCTCCCTTGTTCAGAAATTCCTGGTTCAGAAATTCCTGGGATGCGGGCAGCATGACGTGGGCCAAGCCAGCGATTTTTTGCAGTGGATCATACAGAGTGACAGCGACACACGATCCTAATCCTGACGTTCGAATATGATCTGGGGCAGATGCGACCTTCAATTCGCCCATGCCGACTTTTATGATTTCGCTCATCAAATAAAGACTCCGCAGCATGATTTCGTCATCAACATTTATTGATTGATCTCCATTTGCTCGACCTGCTTCAATTCTTCGGGACTCAAGACACGGTCAAGATTGAGCAATACGAGCAATCGATCTTCCAGTTTGGCCATCCCTCTGAGATAAGCCGCTTCGACGCCGCCGACGACCTCGGGCGGAGGTTCGATGGCATCAAGCGGTACATCCAGTACGTCAAGCGCGGCATCGACAATCAAGCCGACTTCCATTTCGTTGACGTGAACAATAACGATCCGTGTGCTGTCCGTATACTCCTCTTCCTCCATTTGAAACCTGCTTCGCAGATTGATGACGGGAATGACCACGCCGCGCAAGTTAATGACTCCTTTAACGAATGAAGGCGTATTCGGCACACGAGTGATGCTCTCCATTCGCTCAATCGATTTGACCTGGTCCACCTCGACCCCGTACTCTTCATCTTTTAACCGGAAAACGACCACCTTGACTTTTTCGACAACCGATTCCTGTTCAAACATTGTTTTTCTCCTCCCTCACACAAAGGCATCAAGATTTAACTAAAGCATTACAATCAATAATTAAGGCGACTTGTCCATCCCCCAAAATGGTGGCTCCACCAATGCCAAAGACATGAGATAAATATTTGCCCAGCGGTTTTAAAACAATTTCCTGTTGACCGATAAAAGAGTCGACAACCAGTCCCGCCAATTGATCCCCTTTGCGAATGACCACGACTGAAAACGTCTGATCGTCTTTCTCCGTGGGGATGGAAAATATTTCTGACAGTGAGATGAGCGGAACGACTTTTCCCCTGAAATCGATCATTGGCTGACCATGAACGAAACGAATATCTTCTTTTTTATAGATGGCCGTTTCTATAATTGATGATAACGGGATCGCATACTTCTCACGACCAACCTGGATGAGCATGGCCGCAATGATAGACAACGTCAGAGGCAGCTGGATGGAAAATTTTGTTCCCTTCCCTATGTCTGACTGAATGGAAACCGCCCCTCCCAAAGATTGAATTTTGTTGGCCACAACATCCAGTCCGACGCCCCGGCCGGAGACGTCAGAGACGGTTTCGCTCGTACTGAAACCGGAAGCAAACATCAATTGATAGATGTCCTGCTTGGAAAAGTTTTCTGCTTTTTCGGCATTGACAAGCCCTTTTTCGATCGCCTTGTTCAAGATTTTATCCGGATCGATCCCCCTGCCGTCATCAACAATTTCGATAAACACGTCATTGCCGCTGTGGAAGGCGGTCAGCCGAATCTTTCCAGTCGCTGATTTGCCCTGTTTTTCCCGTTCTTCGGGATGTTCAATACCATGATCAACCGCATTGCGTAACAAATGGACGAGGGGATCACCGATTTCATCTATGACGGTCCGGTCCAATTCGGTCTCCGCGCCACTCATCTCAAGGTCCACCCGCTTGTTTAAATCTTTGGCCAATCCCCTGACCATCCTTGGAAAACGGTTAAAAACCTGTTCTACAGGTTCCATGCGCATGTTTAAAATTAAATCTTGCAGGTTGCCGCTAATGCGATTCATATGTTCAACCGTATCCGCCAGGTCGGGATGGTTTAATTCAGCGGCGATTTGCTGGAGTCGTCCCCGGTCTATGACCATCTCACTGAACAAGTTCATTAACGTGTCCAAACGTTCGATATTCACCCGGATGGTTTTCCCTCCGACGCGCTTTTTGGCCGTGTTTTGAGCGCGCGGGGGATGCTCCGGCTTCTTTTTCTCGGACGCGCTTGAAGACTTTTTCTTCTTTTCAGTTTTCTTCGCTTCAGATTCATCTGTCGCAGACGACCATGTTTCAGCCGGGATTTTGGCAACGATCGCTTTTTCGACCTCTGACACTTGTAAAATCAGGTCATGGATCCATTCTTCATCTTCGTTGGAAATGTAGACGAGTTCAAAGGAAGTCTCGAATTGTTCTTGCTCGATTTGTTCAGCGGCCGGCACCGATTTAATGATATCTCCGCTCTTCTCCAGCAGTTCAAACACCATATAGGCCCTGGCCGCTTTTAAGATACAGCCGGCACGCAGTTCAACTCGAATGTGGTAAGCGTTGAATCCCGATTCCACCGATTGCTGGAGTACGGTCCGCTCATATTGATTGATTTCCGGTCCAGACGATGTTTGGCCGGCAGGTTCCTCTGATCCGGGCTCGTCTGCCGGTTGTGCATCTCCGGCAATCGCGGCCGTTAAGCGCTCAACGATGGCACTGACATCGTGTTTTCCGTCTCCGCCATCGATGATCGATTGAATCATCGCTTCCAATGCATCGACACTTTGAAACAATATATCGACGATATCGCTGTCCACTTGCAATTGTTCATGACGAATGGCATCCAGCACATTTTCCATATCGTGAGTCAATGAAGCCAAATCTTCATAGCCCATGGTGGCGGACATGCCCTTCAATGTATGAGCTGAACGGAACATGTCCTGCACGATGCTGATGTTGGCCATGTCATCCTCCAGCGCCAGCAAATGATCATTGAGTGCCTGCAAATGCTCACGGGCTTCATCAATAAACACATCCAAATATTGATTCATATCCATTGCAGTCAACCTCCTTATGACTGAGTCAATCTTTTCAGCGCAGCGGGAATTTCATCCAAAGGAATCACCTCGTCAACCAGTTGTGCTTCAATGACCGCTTTGGGCATGCCGTAAACAACACAGG
>CALBTX010000044.1 GCA_937967685.1 uncultured Bacillaceae bacterium
TAATTGCGCAGCAGGGGGAAAACGTGAGCGTGCATTTTTTGATCGCTGAGCTGATCGAAATTAGCTAACATTTCCTTAAGGCCCTTTTCCCCTGCGGCAAACGTCACGTGTTTTCCTTCCGGAGTGATTTCAAAGCGTCTCATATTTTGCTTCAATTTTCTTAAGACCAGCTTATGAGAGTAAGCTTGCAGCAATTCATCCAGGCGGCTAAATTTGGATGATTTGCTGTTTTTTTCGGCCTGAGCCTTTGGTTGTATTTCTGCTTTGATGCGTTGGACATGATCCAGCCCTGAAAGCTGTTTGCGGGCCCCGTTATACTGGATTTTTTTCGTTTCCTTCAAATGCATCCTCATCGTTCGAACATGTTCACTCGTGACGAATCCCTTCTCTTGCACTTGAGCCTCGACCGCTTTCATTTGGCGGTCGATGTCTTTTAATTTTTGTTGGTCATCAAGCAAACTTTGCAGGACGGCTTTCAATTGCTCAACATCTTCCTGGACCGTGTTTAAGTGTTCACTCAACGTATCGAGCAGCTCGAGCATTTCTTCAAATTGCCATACAGGACGTTCGATTAATGTAACTAGCATCTGCTCTCTAAAGTTGACCGCGGAATAGTAGTGAATGATCAGTTCGCATAGGGGGAAAGCCTCTTCCCGGGACACGGCTTGTCCGGTTTGTGAGACAATGAGCAACCCTTTTTCTTTTTTAAACCGTATATAGCGCACGGCATAATATAGTAGATTATTTTGTTTGGCCGCGTGAGGAATGAATTCATATTTTTCCAAGGCTTTTTTATGTTTTTCGGCTGTTTGTTTAACATTTTCCGTCAGTTTCAGCGCCATTTTTATCACCATCCCGCTTGAAGTATATCAATATTTTGCTTTCAATATTTCCTTTTCTAAAGGACTTTTGCAACCGTTAATGGAATGTATATGAATAGCCCATATTGATAGGAGTGATCGTTGTGAAATTCGTCACATATGCCCACAACGGGGCAGAAAAAGTCGGGATTTTGCATCACACTGAAGAGTATATCATACATATGAGCGATGTGATCAAATCGATTGATCCTGCTGAAAGCCTTCCCGAAACGATGCAGGCTTGTATTGAACTTGGCGACCGGTTTGTTGATCAATGCCGGCAAGCTTTAAAATGGATCGACGATCAGCAGGACGAGGGGCAAAAATATTTGCTTCCCGTGCAAGATGTTCGGTTGTTGGCCCCGATTCCCAGACCCGCGAAAAACATTTTTTGCGTGGGCAGAAATTACAGTGCGCATGCCCGCGAGATGGGAGCTTCCGGGGATCTTCCTCAATATCCGATGGTTTTCTCCAAAGTGCCGACTACTGTCATCGGGCCGGAAGAGACGATCTTAAATCATCAAGATGTGACGAACAGTTTAGATTATGAAGGGGAATTGGCGGTCGTTATCGGCAAGCAGGCGCAAGGCGTCCGTGAAGAAGAAGCGATGGACTATGTGTTCGGCTACACGATCATCAACGATGTGACGGCCAGAGATTTGGTCAAACGGTATAAACATTATTTGCTGGGAAAAAGCCTGGATACCTCCTGTCCGATGGGACCCTGTCTGGTCCATCGCAGTGCCATTCCTGATCCAGGCAATTTGAAAATAGAAACAAAAGTAAACGGAGAAATCAGACAGTCCGCCAGGACGGATCAATTCATATTTTCCATCCCCGAAATCATTGCCACGATCAATCAGGGAACAACGTTGGAACCTGGAGATATCATCTCTACCGGAACACCGGCCGGGGTGGGCAACGGCTTTCAACCTCCGAAGTTTTTAAAGCCCGGGGATGTTATAGAGATTGAAATTGAAGGCATAGGCTTATTGAAAAATCAAGTGGAAAAATAACGAATCTATCATGACCACAAATATAGGGAGCGGCATAAACTAACTCATGCCAGTATTTTGATCTGACAGCATGATTTCTTAGCAAAGGAATGGATGGACTTTGAATAGACCGATCGCGGTGATTGACTCAGGTGTTGGGGGATTGACGGTGGTACAAGAATTGATCCGGCAATTGCCCAGGGAAGAAATCGTCTATTTTGGAGATACGGCCCGCTGTCCATATGGGCCGAGAAAGGCTTCAGAAGTGAGGACTTTCAGCTACCAAATGATCCGTTTTTTGGATGAATATCAGCCGAAAATGCTCGTCATTGCTTGTAATACGGCCACGGCCGTTATTTTGGAAGAGTTGAACCGGACATCATCCATACCAGTCGTCGGCGTGATTCATCCGGGCGTAAGGGCCGCCATTAAATCGACATTAACGGGAAGAATAGGCGTCATTGGTACACAAGGAACGATTGAAAGCCGCCTATACGAGAGAGCTTTGAAACAGGTTCATCCCGGGCTGCACGTAACGAGTCTCGCTTGTCCCACCCTCGTCCCCATTGTTGAACAAGGACGTTTGACGATGGAAGAAGCGTTCGACACCGTGGCAGAAGCGCTTGAACCGTTAAAGGGTCAAAATTTGGACACCCTGATTCTCGGATGTACTCATTATCCGTTATTATCTCCTGTCATCCAACAGGCCGTTGGTTCGGCAGTCAACTTAATCAGTTCGGCGGATGAAACGGCACGGGAGGTCAGCACGATTCTCTTCCATAAAAATATGCTTTCCCAAAGTTTTGAGAGGCCGAAACATCGTTTTTTCACAAGTGGCAAGGTGGATTTATTTCAACACATTGCTGAATCATGGTTGCGTTGCTCCGTCGATGTCAGACAGCATCGATTGGCTGAATAATCATGACATGGGATGGATGAACAGGTTATGGGATGAGAATGACCATGCCATTGGATTGGATGAAAAAAATTTAAAGTTAAATTGAGGTTGGGTTGTCCCCGGAGCGTCGAGGTTCGCTTTGAGGGCAACCCTTAGTTTTTTACTGAAGAAGTTATATATTTTGGGAAAGCTCGTATATATAGTAGTACAAACTAGTGGAGGAGGGAGAACCTTGGGCAAGAATAAAATATTCTTCTTGTTGTGCGTTTTTATGTTGACGCTGTTTATGTCGGGGTGTGTTTTTGGTCCGAGCGAAAATGCCGGCTCCGGGGCCATCGATCCGCCGCAAGAAGATTATTTAGGCGAAGGTGTGGAAGAAGGTGACATTGAATTCAATTTGTCTGAAACTGAAGGAGAGGGGGACACCGAATCAGCTGAGGAAGAAACGGCAGGAGAAGAAGCGGAAGGCGAACAGGAAAACAGTGCGGAAGATGAAGCTGACAGCGGCGAAGACCAGGCCCAAAGTACAGAGCGCACCATTTATGTTTTTGATGATAAGGGCTATGTCGTTCCTTTAACCGTACAGGTTCCTTTTACGGAATCCCCAGCAACTCAAGCGATGGAATATTTGGTGGCGGGAGGACCGGTGACCGAATTGCTTCCTGATGGTACTCGAGCCGTTCTTCCGGCAGGGACGGAGTTGTCAGTGAACATTATCGAGGATGAAAAAACGGCCGTTGTTGATTTTTCGAAGGAATTTGGGGATTATCCACCCGAAGATGAAAAAGGCATTCTGGAAGCCATTACGTGGACCCTCACACAGTTTGACTCTATTGACAAAGTGAATATTATGATGAACGGCGAGCCTCTGGAGGTCATGCCGGTGAATGAAACACCGATCCAGGAAACATTGAGCCGTCAAGACGGCATTAATATTGAAATCGGCAGCGGGGCCCGCATCGGAGACAATTCCGTTGTGACGCTTTATTTCAAGTCTGAAAGTCCGAGCGGGGCTTATGATTATTATGTCCCCGTATCAAGGGTCATCCCCCGCAGCAACGATCTCCTTTTGGCCACCGTGGAAGAGCTGATCAAAGGACCGAGTCCTCATTCCGGCCTTTTTACCGATCTGTCGGACAAAACGGAAGTGCTTGAAGCACAGGAAGAAGATGGATTGGTCACGTTGGATTTCAGCGAGGAGTTCTTAAGTTTTGACAGTGAAGACACCAAGGCTTCGGACGACGTACTCAATTCACTGGTTCTCTCTTTGGCTGAATCAGGATTGGCTGATGCGGTGCAAGTATCCGTCAACGGTGAAACGGACCTGGAGACTTTAGGTGGCCTGGATCTGTCCAAGCCTGTTTCCAAACCGGTCACGATTAATGCCGCTGGTATTTAATCGCACGCCTTGTTATAATAGGACCATAAGAGGTAGCATAAGCCTACCTCTTTTTTTCCGGCCATGATCACTGGATGTTCCGCTGTCCAAGTAGGGTCAGTATGAGTTGAATGAGACTTGAATAAGCTAAAAAGGCCGGCAACAATCGGAGAGGAAGTGGACGAATGAGAGTGGATGACCGCCAGGCAGATCAATTGCGCCCCATTCATATACAACCTGATTACATAAAGCATGCGGAAGGATCCGTCTTCATATCCATTGGAGAAACGCGTGTCATTTGCACGGCCAGCATTGAGGACAAAGTGCCCCCTTTCATGCGCGGACAAGGAAAAGGCTGGGTGACGGCAGAGTATGCCATGTTGCCCAGAGCCACCCAGCAACGGAACGTGCGTGAATCTTCGCGAGGAAAAATCAGCGGCAGAACGATGGAAATTCAACGCCTGATTGGCCGTTCTTTGCGTTCCGTCGTCGATTTGGAACAGTTGGGGGAAAGAACCGTTTGGTTGGATTGTGATGTCATTCAGGCTGACGGCGGGACACGGACGGCCTCGATCACCGGTGCGTTCGTGGCGATGGTTTTGGCCCTCGAAAATTATAGAAAAGAGGATAAGTTGACCGGGATACCGGTGACAGACTTTCTGGCGGCAACAAGTGTCGGCGTTCTGGAGAATGGTGAAGTCATTCTCGATTTGAATTATGAGGAAGATTCTCAGGCCAAAGTCGATATGAATATTGTCATGACAGGTCACGGAGAATTTGTTGAAGTCCAGGGAACCGGTGAAGAGCACCCGTTTACGAAAGGCCAGCTCGAGCAGCTGCTGACATTCGCCGAACTTGGTATCTCCCGTCTGATAGATGTTCAAAAGGACGTTTTAGGTGATATTTCCGCTCAAATCGGAGTGCGGTCGGCCAGCGGGGATACCCCATGAGCAAAATATTGCTGGCCACAAAAAATCGCGGGAAACAGCGAGAAATACTTAAAATATTAGCTCCGCTCGGTGTCGATGTCATTTCTCTGGCGGATGTCGTTGATCAACACATGCCCGATGTGCTTGAAGACGGGAAGACCTTTGCCGAAAACGCCTTAAAAAAAGCAGAGGTCTTCCATCGTTTTTATCATATCCCTACGCTGGCCGACGATTCGGGACTGGAAGTAGATGCTCTTGGAGGAGCACCCGGCGTATACTCGGCCAGATATGCCGGAGAAGAAAAAAACGATGAAGCCAACAACCGGAAATTGTTAGCCAATTTAGAAGGTGTACCCCGCGGAGAAAGAAAAGCTCGCTTCACGTGTGTGCTGGCTTATGTCGATGGCGATTCGCCCCCTATTTTGGCAACGGGTCACTGCGAAGGCGTGATTGCCGAACAGCCGAGAGGGGAAGGCGGCTTTGGCTATGATCCGCTTTTTTATCTTCCTGAAAAAGGAAAGACACTGGCCGAATTGTCCGCCGAAGAAAAAAATAAAATCAGTCACCGCTATCACGCCCTGCAAAATTTTATCCGCGCATATGAACACCGGGTCCGGTCCAAGAAATCATAAGTTTTCTTCCCTGAGAGCGTCGATGATATTTTCTTTTTTCAGCTTGGAACTGGCGTGAAGCATGGTGATGAAAACAATGACAAACACACCGACGATACAGATGAACACTTCTTTCCAAGGAATAGTAAAAGCAAAGGCAAAAGCATTGTTCGCCGACCGATAGATCAGGACATTGCAGAAGATGCCGAGCGGCAGACCATAAAGCAATGCTTTCAGCCCGTAAAAGATGCTTTCGTAGTTGATCATCTTGTTGAAGCCGGCCGGGGTTAATC
>CALBTX010000045.1 GCA_937967685.1 uncultured Bacillaceae bacterium
GTTGAAAAAGATGACATATTGAAGGTCAGCCAGTGGATGGTTCTCGATCCCGTGTATATCCGAGACGATGTGTCCGTGATTGAAGCGGCACGAAAGATGAATGAATTGAATCATGATTTTATGCCGGTCGTTAACAAACGAATGCACCCGGTAGGCATGATAACCGCAAAATTGTTATTAAGGCAATTGGTGCAGCATACGGAAAAAAACGTGCCGGTGGCCAAAGTGATGACACAAAGCCATTACTCCTTCGTCAGTCCGGATGATTCTCTTTTAAAAATATGCACCTTGCCATCAACCTATTATTTTGTGACAGATAAGCATAACAAGCTAATCGGGACCATGACAAGAGACGATCTGGTCCAAGGATTGTCCCGGGTGATTAAGCAGTTAAATGAAAGCGAACATACGGCAGAAATATTAAATATTATTTTGGAGAGTGCTTATGAAGGGATTGTCGTCGTGGATGAACGGGGAATCATCATCGAGTTTAATGAAGCTTACTCTCGTTTTATCGGTGTCGATAAACAAGAAGCCATCGGGCGGCCGGTTCAGGACGTCATTGATAACACAAACTTACATAACACCGTGAAGACAGGCATGCCCGAACGGGGGGTTATACAATATATTCACGGTCAGCCGATGATTGTTCACCGTATTCCGCTGTGGCATCATCACCGTGTCGTCGGGGCCATCGGCATGCTCATCTTTGAAGGCGTCACAGAATTATACAAGATTTACGAGAGGTTACAAAAGAATACACGGCACAATATGCGCCATATTCAAGCTAAAAGTAACAATTTGACACAGGATTTGGTGACGCTGGATCAAATCATCGGAGTCAGTGCAAGTACAGCCAGAATAAAGGGCATGGCCAGAAAGGTCGCCAAAACGAATGCCACGGTTTTAATGACCGGTGAAAGCGGTACGGGTAAAGAAATGTATGCCCAAAGCATTCACCGTTTAAGTCCTTTTGCATCCGGTCCTTTTGTTAGTCTGAATTGTGCCGCCATACCGGAGTACTTGTTTGAAACGGAACTATTCGGTTATGACGAAGGCGCATTTACCGGTGCGAAAAAAGGAGGGAAAAAGGGTAAATTCGAGTTGGCTCAAGATGGCACGCTTTTTTTGGATGAAATTGGTGAAATGCCACTGCCAATGCAAACCAAACTATTACGCGTTCTTCAGGAAAAAGAATTTGAACGTGTCGGAGGAAATAAGAAGTACAAAATCAATACCCGAATTATCGCGGCGACAAATCGCGATTTAAAGAAAATGGTGGCCGCCGGTCATTTTCGTGAGGACTTGTATTACCGGATTAACGTCATTGAATTAAATATTCCGCCCCTTCGTCAAAGAAAGGAGGATATTCCTCCACTCGTTGCCCACTATTTGAACTTCATGTGCCATAAATATGAAACGTCGCTAAAGCAATTGACCCCCGCTGCCATGCAAGCATTTATGCACTACGACTGGTACGGTAACATCAGGGAATTGGTGAATGTCATCGAGAAACTCGTTGTCTTGGTCGAGGGGGAGATGATTGATGTCAAACACCTGCCGGATTTTATGGTCAGTAAAGCAGAGGAACGACAAAAGGATCACAGCGAATTGAAAAGTTTTAAAAATGAGAAAGAAAAAGAACTGATCGTGTCAGTATTAAAAAAGACGAGAGGCAATAAATCAAAAGCAGCCAAAGAACTGGGCATTCACCGCACGACATTATACCAAAAACTAAAAAAATACGGTCTGATTTAAAGCAAGTGTTCTCATATCTAAACCCAATCAGTCATCAAGCGATAAGTTAAAGAAAGTCTATTTAAAGCAAGTGTTGTCATATCACTACAATTGTAGCCGTCATCATACACTTTAAGCATACGTGGTTGGCAGCCCCCCTCATCCCCGCTTCTCTCAACTCCTCCTTCAATGTCTTCATATCAGCTTTCCTCCTATTGGCATCATTTTTGCAATAATATTCATGCCAACAAGATAAAGGGGGACATCTGCTATGGATCATTCTGCCACTTTCCGCTCACCGCAAACCATTCATTACGGACGTCACGCATTACAGAAAATCGGTCAGGAAGCGGTCAAATATGGGAAAAAAGCGCTCATTGTCAGTGATCCGGTGATGGATCGCCTCGGGTATGTCCGAGAATGCAGACATTCGCTTTCAAAGGAAGGTGTTGAAAGCGTCGCTTATTTAGGGGTGAAAACTG
This sequence comes from uncultured Bacillaceae bacterium, assembly GCA_937967685.1. GTDB lineage: Bacteria > Bacillota > Bacilli > Caldalkalibacillales > Caldalkalibacillaceae > CALBTX01. Next base: position 2,220 of record CALBTX010000045.1, read on the forward strand.
AACCGACTGATGTATTTGTCGATGAAGCATTGGCACTGTTTCGCGAGGAAAAATGTGACCTCGTGATTTCCTGTGGCGGGGGCAGCTGCATTGATACGGCCAAATCGATATCCGTACTGGTCACTAACGGCGGTTATATCGGAGATTATATGGGCAGCGCCAAACAGGCGGAAGTTGAACCGATCCCCCATATCGCGATGCCGACAACGGCGGGAACCGGGTCGGAAGTGACTGACGCCACAGTGATCACGAATACTTCCAATCATGTGAAAATGATGATCAAGCAACCCGCATTTTTGCCTGAAGTGGCCATCGTCGATCCGCTTGTTTGCTCGTCCGCTCCCAAAAATGTCATTGCGGCAACGGGAATGGATGCCTTAAGCCACGCCATTGAAGCCTATCTTTCCAGACGTGCCCAGCCGATGACAGACACGCTGGCGCTATCTGCGATGAAGTTAATCGTTCATCACATTATCACGGCGTATGAGGATCGCCAAAATATAGATGCGCTTGAGGCGATGTCTCTCGGCTCAATGCAAGCTGGTTTGGCTTTTTCCAATGCCTCTGTATGTCTGGTCCACGGTATGTCCAGGCCGATTGGGGCTCTTTTTCATGTACCGCACGGCATTTCCAATGCCATGCTGTTACCCGCGGTTTTGGAATATACTCAAGCAGCAGCCATCAAGCGGTTAGCAGATCTGGGCAGAATATTCAGCCCTGAAGTTGAAAATGAAACCGATGAAGAAGCGGCCCGTTTTGCTGTACGTTCAGTTAAACATTTGTGCCTCAGCTTAAATATCCCTAATTTAAGCGAATGGGGCATTGACAGTCAACAATTTGAAAACGCTGTCAGCAAAATGTCGGAGGACGCCTTAGCGAGCGGCAGTCCAAATCATCATCCCAAAGTGCCGACAAGGGACGAAATCAAAGAACTGTACACAAGATGTTATGCCTACGATTTTTCGACAGACAACAGCGATGTTTTCAACCGACCGCACAAATGAGTACGATCATTTTTATTGAGTTCATCATTTTTAT
>CALBTX010000046.1 GCA_937967685.1 uncultured Bacillaceae bacterium
GGAAGAAACGAGGCAGCGAACAAACTTCGCCAACTTTCATTCGTCAACTTTCGTACGAGTCATATCCTCGCCGAGTGACATCCTCTGCGAATGTCCATGGAGATATATCGAGAAAAGTCATTAAACGGTTCAAGCACAGGATTGCGCCTGTGCTTTTTTGTTTCCGATGATATGTCCGTTTATATGTCCGTCTGCTTTGACCTGTGATTATCTGTAAGGACAGCATCTGTCTGGACAGCGATGCCGTGAAGGATGATCTCCGACAGTTGCTCGGCCAGCTCATCGGCGTCCAGGTGGCCGGGATTGGGCATGAGCACCGAGCTGAACAGATAGCTGATGATGACCTTATTTTGTATTTCGGACCGGATTTTTCCTTCTTTTTTTCCTTCATTCATCATCGCGTCGACCATATCGTACAGTTGCTCGTGGTGCGACCACAGCCGGTTCAGCGACGTCTGGATATCAGGTGATTTGTTTTCCTCGATGAAAGGCAGCGTCTGTATCAATTGCGGGATCTGTTTGTATTGCCTAAAAAGGCGCAGCAGCTTTTTAATTTTAATCGTGATCGATGCGTGCCTTTGTATCTCGGTCACGTGAACCAGCACTTCCTCCATGGCCGTCAACATGTAGGAGACAATCAGTTCATCTTTATTGGCATAATATTCATAAAGCGTACTCCGGGCGATTCCCAGTGATTCGGCCAATTTTTTAAAAGTGAATCCTTGGTAACCGTCCGCCATAAGCAGTTTTTCCGCAGCGGACATCAACTGCTCGCGGTCAATCAGCGGTTTGCGTCCCATCGGCTTCCCTTCCCTCAGCGATCGTTGCCTTTTTCTTGCGGGAGCGCACGAAACCAAGGATCAAGGTCGCCAGCAGCATCAGCACGCTGACGGTACATGCGGCCGCAAACAGTCCATCATACCCTGTTTTCATGACGTCTTCAAAAGAGGTCAGCAAAACCTCGCTTATCTTTGGATCGGGAATGCTCTCAAAAGCTTCACGAACTGCGGCAAACTCCATATTTTCGCCAGTTGGATGGGACACATCCGGCGGAAGAGGCATAGATGATCCTTCCATATTTTGTTTGATCGTCTCTTCCAGGTTCATAAACGAACGGGCGATAAATCCGGCGTAAATGGTGGGTGCCAGCGTCATGCCAATCTGCCGCAGCAGGGAGCTTGTCGCCAGCGCCGTCGCTTCGTTTGAGCCGGCGTTTTCAGTGGCCAGTACATTAATCGGGGCCCCCAGCATTGTTCCAAAGCCAATGCCTACCAGACAGCTGGCAATGACCATTTGCCACAAGGAAGAGACCCAGAGTGGAAAGAGGACAAAACCGGCGATGGCAAAGAGCGCGGCGAAAATTAAGGTCGGAATCGGTCCGCGTCGGTCAACCAAGGCACCGCCAGCACCTGCGCCTATCCCCGAAGCGAGGGCGAGAGGGGTAAACCAGTAACCGGACAAATGCCGGGGAACGCCCAAGTATTGTTCAATATAGGCAGGAATGAAAATGACGGACGCTAAGATGGCCCCTGAAAAAAAAGCCAGGCCGAGTGTCCATCTGTAACTGACATCTTTCAACAGATTCACGGGCAGGATGGGATCTGTTGTTTTCTTTTTTTGAACGCTTCTTTCGGCGATAATCAGGATGACCAGCAGAGCTACACCGATACCAAAAAAGATGAGAAACCGAGGTGCAGTCAGGCTTTCCAGCAGATCAGCTCCTTCAAGGGTCGTAAAACTGTACATCAGGCCGAGCAAAGCCAAGCTAAGCAAACTGATGCCCGCCCAATCGGGTTTCAAGGACTGGGCTTCGTTTTGTTCTGGAGATTGAATGTACTTGAGTCCCGCTACGAGCAAAAGGATGGCGATCGGCAGATTGATCAAAAACAGCCAATGCCAACTACCGGTGACGCTTAAAATCAATGAGCCGACATTCGGTCCAATGACTGCGGCGATCCCGTTCATTCCTCCGACCATGCCCAGAGACTGGCCCTGTTTTTCTTTAGGAAACATTTTAATGATGTAGGCACTGGCCAGCACAAAAATGCCTCCGCCGCCGATCGCCTGAATAAAACGTGAGACGAGAAACATTTCAAACGTGAAACTGAGGGCAACAAGCAGTGACCCTAATCCGAACAAACACACCTCGATTAAGAGCAGACGCTTGATTCCGTATCGATCGGCCATTTTACCGATGACAGGGATACTGACCGCCATGCCCAGTGTATAAATCGTAATCGTCCATGAACCCCAGGTGGGAGTCACGTCAAAGGCATCGATCAGCGTTGTCAGCGCCGCAGAAATAATGCCATTGTCCAAACCCGCCATAAATACGCCGATGCTAAAAATAAGCAGCGGCCAAAACATCGCTTGTTTCATATTCTTTCATCTCCATCTCTAGTTCAGCATGCCTTCATCCATTATACTCTTTTTTCCGACACATATGTCAAGTATTTGTTGACGTCTATGACAGCCTCATAAATGAAGTCAACCCGAAGCTGATTTCTTCATTAACCGAGATGTCGGAGGGAGCATTTGTCATTACCACATGGAGATGGAGACTATGAATGTTTTACCAGCTTCTGAATGGGAGGGAACCGGGCGCGTCACTGACAATCAACTGATAAATCGGTATGGCATAGGCGATGAAAGACAGGGCGATGGAGACGCCGATCCAGATGGACCATCTTTCCAGAATACGGGGCGGATGCTCCGCCTGTTCATTAATGACACCGATGGGATATTGGATCGTTTTTTCAGATTTGGGTGCCACGAACAGCAGATTGTACCAAATATAAAGTAATAAAATAATGGAAAGAAAGAGAATTACGCCCCCGGCGGCTATCACTTGATGATATGACAGCCAGGTCAACCCAAGCTCGTGGTCTCCATAAGTCGAAAAACTCGTGCGGCGAGGTGCTCCGAGGAGACCGACGATATGCATCACGCCCCCCATCAATAACATGCCAATGGTCCACATGCCGGCTTGGACGATGCCTAGTTTATTCAACGTTTTGGTGAATGTCCGCCCGTTTAATACCGGAATGAGCCAGTAAGTGATGGCAAAAAATGTGAGCAGGACGGATGTTCCCAACGTCAAATGGAAATGCCCGGTCACCCACCACGTGTTATGAACCATTTGGTTCAGCTGGAAACTGGCATTGATAATTCCTCCCGCTCCGGCAGGGATAAAGATGATCATGCCCATCACGGCAGCAAAAAAACGGGCGTCCTTCCAGGGCAGTTTTTTCACCCAGCCGAAAAGGCCTCGTGCCCCACGGGATCTGCCAGCCAACTCAAAGGTGGCTATAATGGAAAACGCCGTGATCAACGAAGGAACCACAACCATCATCGTTAAAACGACTTGCAGGAACTTCCAAAATGATTCAATGCCCGGTTCGGTCAATTGATGATGAAAGCCGACCGGAATGGAAAATAGAATCAGCAGAATAAACGTGAGTCGCGGAAGCGAGTTACTGAAGATTTTACCGCCGACAATTTGAGGAATGTTCACATACCAATAAATGTATGCGGGAAGGAGCCAGAAATAAACGAGCGCATGACCGAAGTACCAAAACAACGTGCGGCTTAAAGTCACATCGACCCGTTCAACAAGACCGAAAGCCCACGGAATGAGCATCACGACGACTTCAATGGCGACAGATAAGCTGGCATGAAGCCAGAGAATCAAGGTAGCGACAGCCATATAGGCGAACAAAGGGGATGTTTCGTTTTTGTGATTTTTCCGCCAGCGAATGTACGCGGCAAACATTCCGAAGGCGCCAAACCAACTGCCTATAATGAGTAAGGCTAAACCCACGTAAAACCAAGGTGTTGCTTGCATGGGAGCATAAAACGTATATAGCACGGTTCCGTTATCCGTTAAAATCGTGATTGTGGCCATGATGGTCCCTGTGGCCATAAGATAAAAACCGATCCAACCGAGCTTCCTTTCACCCGGTGTCAGTTTTCCGTCAAGTGTACGCACCACGCCTGAATAGAGAAAACCCATAATAAAAAAGGTGGTAAAGACCAAGGCAAGTAACACGCCGTGAGCCGTTAGAAGCTGATAATAAGTCAGCCAACTGGGAAGCTGAATCCAACCGCTCCGTTGCAACAGCTGCAGGGCACCGGCGAGAGCACCGAGAAAAATTGCGATAAAAGAAAAGCTGATAAACGCGATAATCAGTTTTCGGTCATCTTTTTGAAATTGAAAGTCGGTGAAGGCGTCGTTTCTGCCGCTCATATCAGCCGTCATATCATGTTGACTTTTGTTACTCACTTAGGCTCACTCCTTGCAATGCTATTTTCGTTCGGATGGATGATTTTAATATCCGGATTTTCCTTTCATACCGTATCTTCCACGATCACTTTGCCAAACATGACTTGGTGGCCGATGCCGCAATACTCATGGCAGACCATAAGATATTCCCCCGGTTCATTAAACGTTTGGGTATATTCTGTGATGTGTCCCGGAGCAATCATCATGTTCGTCGCCGTTCCCGGGATATGCAACCCGTGGACAACGTCTCTGCTTGTGACCTGAAAATGGACGGTGGATCCTTTCGGGACGGTGATCGTATTCGGATCATAGCCAAAGACAAAGGAAACGATGGTTGCCCTATATTCATTCGGACCGATTTGTTCCAGGCCGGGATGGTTAAACGGCTCGGTTGTTTCCACGTTTTCGGGTTCAACGGTATGTTTCATGCCATCAGCGGGATTTAGTCCCATGTAAACAGCCAACATGCCAGTAATGATCAAGAAAACAGCCAATGATCCCGAGCCAATGGCCAGCCAAATCTTTTCGAGTTTTGGCATGTGCATCATATGTTTCCTCACTTTCTAAATGACAGTTATGTAAAAATAAAAAACGATCAACCATGAGAGTATGATTGAAGCCCCTATTAAAAGAACACTGACGAATGTCCCTTTTAAATGTTCGTCGTACGCGTTTTGATCGTCTTTTTTTTCTTTTGTCTGCTCGTCCATGTGACCACCACTTTCTTTGTCTTAAGTCCTGATCTTCAATCAACTCGAATGTACTGTGTTTCAATGACGGATCGGCATTATTATTTGTCCAATGGCTGTTTTTATACATTTGCCTGTCACCGTTTGGTATAATAAAAATTAAGATGCTTAAGGGTTGTGTGCAAGATTGAAACATAGATTATTGACGTGGACTTTTTATTTTTTGGCTTACATATTCACGGCTTATGGCATTGCTTTCGGGCTGACGGGAAAAAATTATGCCGAATTTAACGTGGCCTTCAGCATCGGTCTGCTCGTGTATATGACCAGCCGGCAATTGGTGAAAGGCAAACATGTCCTCTATACGATCATCAATGTGCTGGTTTCGATTATTCTGGCCATTGTCCTCACTGGCTTACTCTGGTTCATCAATCATCAGATCATTGTTGTCATCTCCACCGTTTTACTGGCTGTTATTTTTCTGTTCAGCGTCAGCTTGTTCTTTTTTTACGCCTATCGATATTATGTTTCCAAAAAGGTGAAGTGGCTTTTTATCATTGCCTACGGCGTCCTGATACTGGCCATCGTAGCCTTTCATAACTTCTATACGAGCAATTATGCCCAGGTACTTGTTCATTTAAGCACCGGATTGATCTTTTTGACCATTGCCTTGATGCTCTTTGAACACGGAGGATCTTTTTTCAAACTGTTAGATGGAACGGGCAAAGATGCTGGCGAAGATGAAAACGTCCGATCCGAGGAAAATGATTCCGCAGAAAATGGGGAAGAGGACGGAGATAGAGCAAAGGAAAGCTTCGGGGAAAACAGCACTGGGGAAACATCGAAGGATGATACCGGGATGCGGGAACACCACTTTGAGGAATACGTCTATGAAGAATATCATCCCGCAGACTCGTTTGACGACGGCCATGATGAACGTTAAACGCAGCGGGCGGGGAGTTGGGCCGGGTTGCCACGCCGTAAGGCTGAATAAGAACCAGGTCCTGCGTCTATTCCCGCTTGGAAGAAACGGTCAAAGGGTATAAACTATACGATAGTGACAATCAGCGACTTGGAAAATTATTGGCGGCGTCGTGCTAGCCGTGTATAAACTATACGATAGTGACAATCAGCGGAGCGAGAACTTGAAGGCAGGGTGAATGATGGAAAAAATGACACAATCGAAACAGAAATTTGATTTCATTTACAATCCGAAACTGGATATTAAGGAACCCGTCCTGTACGTACCTTTAAATTACTTGTCGGCCACTGAAAAAGCGGAGTATTTTCTAGAAGCAAACAAAATCGCAGCCGAAATCCCATCCAAAATACAGCAGCTGGATAAGCAATACATGCAGTTGCATGATGAGTTGGCCGGAAATGATGAGCATTTCTTTGACCTTTTCGAGGAGATGAATCAGATCTCCGAAAAAATTTGCGAACTCAACGTCCTCTATTTGAGCATTGAAGGCCACTTCATTCAAAGGGACGGGGCCTTATGAACAGTCAGGCTTAAGTCAACAATTATTTCTTCATTCCTGGCAATTATGTTAAAATAAAACCTAAATTTACTTGTGGGAAGGATACCGTGAATGAGCAAAACAATCAGTAAAATTCATGTTGAAGACATCATCAAAGCGAACCAGGCACTCAAAGATGTCGTCGTGCAAACGCCACTGCAAAAGGACCCGATTTTATCTGAACGCTATGACTGTCATCTCTATTTAAAAAGGGAAGATTTACAAGTCGTACGCTCCTTTAAAATACGAGGAGCGTATAATTTGATGCAAAGTTTAACCCGGGAAGAGCTGAAGAACGGGGTTGTCTGTGCCAGTGCGGGCAACCATGCCCAGGGGGTGGCTTACTCTTGCAAAGCCCTGGGTGTTGAAGGACGGATCTTCATGCCGACAACGACACCGCGCCAAAAGGTGTCCCGTGTCGAATTTTTTGGCGGGTCTTTTGTCGAAGTTGTCTTGACAGGGGATACGTTTGACGATTCCTATCAAGAGGCCATGCAATATTGTCAAGAACAAGGGATGAAATTCATCCATCCTTTTGATGATTACCGGACGATTGCCGGTCAAGGAACGATCGGGATTGAAATTTTAAATGAAATTGAGGAGCCGATTTCTCATGTTTTCATGAGCATTGGAGGAGGCGGACTGATCACCGGGATCGGCTCGTACATGAAAAGCATCAGTCCGGGAACAAAGATCATCGGTGTTGAACCTGCCGGCGCTCCGGCGATGAAAGAAGCCTTGGCCAGTCAAGAAGTCGTTAAACTGGAGGAAATCGATAAATTCGTTGACGGCGCGGCTGTGAAGCAGGTCGGCAAGCTCACTTATGAAATCGGCCGGGAAGTGATAGACGACATCGTCCTCGTTCCGGAAGGAAAAGTGTGCTCCACCATTCTGGATTTGTATAACGAAAACGCCATCGTCGCTGAGCCTGCGGGAGCACTGCCGATCGCTGCCCTCGATTTCTACCGGGAGCAGATCAAGGGTAAGCATGTCGTTTGCGTGATCAGCGGTGGCAATAACGATATTGATAGAATGCAGGAAGTGAAGGAACGTTCCCTCATTTATGAAGGTTTGAAACACTATTTTATCGTCAATTTTCCTCAGCGGGCCGGCGCGCTGCGGGAGTTCATTCATGATGTGCTCGGTGAAACCGATGATATTACCCGTTTTGAATATACGAAAAAGAACAACCGGGACAAAGGTCCTGTGCTCGTCGGAATTGAGCTGGCCCACAAAGAAGATTATGAACCTTTGATTGCCCGAATGAAGCAAAACGGGTTTTCGTACATCGAAATCAATAAACATCAAGATCTGTTTAATTTCTTAATTTAAGGATGATGAAGCGAGATGAACATCGACCTGCAAGTCCCCTCCCTGACCGTAGAAGATGCCCTGCAGCAACAAGTCACCTATGTGGATGTGCGCACCCCGAAAGAATTTGAGCATTTTCATATTCCCGGCGCACTTCATCTGCCCCTTTTTTCGACTGAAGAGCATGCCCGCATCGGGACGGTGTACAGACAACAGGGAAAAGAAGCGGCAAAACAGATAGGTTTGAATCTGTTTTCCAAAAAGCTACCGCATCTTTATCAGCAATTCAAAAGCATTAAGTACGAGCATAAAGGCAAACTGCTGGTTGTTTACTGCTGGCGCGGGGGGATGAGAAGCAGGAGCATTGTGTCCGTCATGTCCACGCTTGGTATTCCCGTGCTGCAACTGCAAGAGGGGATTCGTGCCTACCGCAGATGGATTGTCCAAGGATTGGCGGAAGAAGCAAAGAAGAACAAACCTTACATCGTATTGGACGGGTACACGGGAACGGGAAAAACGCATATCCTCCATCATTTGGCCCAAGAAGGATATCCCGTGCTCGATTTGGAAGGTCTCGCCCATCATCGGGGGTCTGTTTTTGGACATATCGGCCAAAGGCCGAGGAATCAAAAACAGTTTGAATGTGCCCTGTGGGACAGAATACAGAAAATACAAGATGCGCCTTATTATTTGATCGAGGCCGAGAGCGCGCGAATCGGAAACGTGCATTTGCCTGACGCGGTTCTGAGGGGCAAAAGAGAGGGGATTCGCATTCAAATTGAGGCGCCTCTTGAATTCCGCATTCGCACCATCTGTCAAACATATTTGTTGGACAGGCACTATGAACAGTTCGTCAAGGCCTTTTCAACCATTGAAAAACGGCTTCCCTCAAAAGCGGCGCAAGAAATAAGGACGGCGTTGGCAAGGCGTGACGCCGCCAAAGTCGTGCAAATGTTGCTTCACCATTATTATGATCCCCGTTACGATTATGCCGCCCAGAAACAGAAACCTCCGGCCTATTCTCTGCACGTCCACAGTTTGACTGACGGTGTTAACAAAGTGAAAAAGACGATTGATCAAATCGTCAACAAGCCAGGCAGCTCAGACAAGGCCTTGATTTCAAGGGTCGGTTGAATGTCGTCATGAGGCGTCTGGCCCTCCCGATTGATCCACACATTTTTGATGCCCGTCCGGTTGGCCCCGAGTATATCTGTCTTCAAATTGTCTCCGACCATCAGCGCTTCCTCTTTGGCCACCCTCATTAAAAACAAGGCATGTTCGAAAATCGATGGATCAGGTTTGCCGCGCCCGAAAGCACCGGAAATAATCATCTGCTCAAAGTAGGGGATAAGTTCGGGCGTCATGGCCAGTTTTTCGTTTTGTAAGGAAGGTGCGCCGTTCGTCAGTAATAGGAGGCGATATTTTCCGCGCAAACGGTCCAATACTTTAAAGGTGTCTTCGTACACAAAAGCGTTTTGGCGACGCATGACAGGGAAAAGTTCACCTAATCGGCTTCCTAATTCGGGATCGTCAATGCCCAAAGCGGCGAGTCCTTTCGTCCAGGCTTCGGCTCTGTAGCTGGGTACTGTTTCGTGCATCTGGCGGAATGATGCATGATGAATATCTGTAAAATCCCCCCACAACCCTTCAAACGGATTGATGCCGATCATTTGAGTAAACGGATAAAAGGCGTATGAGGCATACAATTGGCGGGCGGATTCCCGAACCGCATTCTCCAGCTTTTCCGCATCCAGATCATATTTTTTCTGCGCTTCTTTGCAAGTGAGGACAAAAGCTTCTTTGACGCTTTTTGCATCCCACAACAATGTGTCATCCAGATCAAAAATAATGACTTTCACCATGTCCAACTTGACCATCTCCAAACCATCCTTATCTTTCATTTTAATCTTGACCAGATCTTTCATCGTTATCTTTAACAGAGCGTTCAGCCTTATCTTTACCTGATCTTTCATGCTTCTCTTGGCCGGTAATTTAAATTCCTGGACACTGAACGTGTCCGACCATGACTATACTATCATAAAAACGTTTTTGCGTCTTTCCCCGGCGATTGCTTTCAATTTGCCATATCTCTTGAACGAACTATATGATATATCTTGATAGAACTATAAGTATATAACTTGATCGTCTGGAATTACATATCATGATTAAACGATAGTATATATCTTGAATCGTTCGGAATGAGTCATCTGCTGCCCAGGCTGATGTATTTCTGCTAGAATAATAGATAAGTGAAGCGTGTCATTTTTGAATGGATAAGCGAAGCATATTATTTTTGAATGGATAGTGAAGCAAGTCATTTTTGGGAGTGGTCTTATGAGCCTCGCCTTTTATTTGGGGCGTTCAGGAAGCGGGAAGACAACAGCTATTTTAAGGGAAATCGAAGAAAACGTGAGAAATAATCCGCACGGAAGACCGATCATTTATTTAGTCCCGGAACAAATGACCTTTCAGTCGGAATATCGGCTCGTTTCAATGTTGAAAGGGGGCACGATCCGGGCCCAAGTGTTCAGTTTTACCCGCCTGGCGTGGCGGATTTTACAGGAAACAGGAGGGGGCGCCCGGTTTCATCTGCAACGCTCAGGCATACATATGCTTTTGCGGAAAATTGTCGAACAAGAAAAGGAACGCCTGATCGTTTTTCATCAAGCAGCGGATACGAACGGTTTTATCGAACAGCTTGAAGAGATGATCACCGAGCTGGAACGGTATTTAGTCCGCCCTGAAACACTGGAAGAGAAAAGGGCACAGCTTTTAAACAAAGAAACACTGACACCCCAGGAAATGGTATTCAAGGACAAGCTGCATGACATGGCCCTCATTTATCGCCGTTTTGAAGCTGAAATGGAAAAAGGTTATGTCACCGCGGAAGATATGTTGCAAATGTTAGCCGAGAAAATTCCAGTTTCAACTTATTTGCAGGGGGCACAGGTGTATGTGGACGGATTCCACAGTTTTACTCCCTGTGAGCTGGCTGTGCTGGAGCAATTATGGCAAACGGCCCATCAAGTGACCATCGCCTTGACCCTTGATCAACCTTATACCGAAGGACCGCCGCCTGAACTGGATTTATTCCATACAACAGGATTAACATATTATACGTTATGTAAATTATGTCGAGAAACGGGATGTCCGCTTGAGGAACCGGTCATTTTTGAACATGGTCGTCGTTATGCCAATGCCTCTCTAGCTTATTTGGAACAGTCACTGGCGGTAAACCGTTACCAGCAGACGGAGGCAGGGCAGACGGAGGCAGGGCAGGCCGTCCAGATCTTCGAAGCTGTTCACCGCCGGGCGGAAGTGGAAGCGGTGGCCATGGAAATTGTGCGTCTCGTCCGGGATGATGGATACCGTTATCGGGATTTTGCTTTGTTAATGCGTAATCTGGACGATTATGCCGATCTGTTGCAAACGGTGTTTACCGATTTTAACATCCCGCTGTTTATGGATAAAAAAGACGCCATGTTAAATCATCCTGTCATCGAACTCATTCGCTCCGCCTTGGATGTCATCAACGGCAATTGGCGCTATGAAGCGGTCGTCCGCTGTTTAAAAACAGATCTTCTTTTTCCAGTGGAAGCCGATCTCGCTGCCATGCGTGAACATGCCGACCAATTGGAAAACGATGCGCTCGCCTATGGGATTCAAGGGAAGCGCTGGTATGAGCAGAATGCATGGTCATTCAGGACATTACGGGACAGTAATGACGGCACGGATGCTCTGTCCGCCCCGGAACGGGCTGTGGAAGAAAAGCTCGACCGACTGCGCCTGGAGTGGATGGCGCCGCTGGTTCGGTTAGAAAAGCGGATCAAATCGTCGACAACCGTTCGGGCGTGGTGTGAAGCGCTCTATCTGTTTCTGGATGAATTGTCTGTGCCGCAGAAGATTGAAAAAATGCGTGATCAAGCGGCCCGGGAAGGGCATTTGAAGGCCTCCAGGGAACATGATCAAGTGTGGGGAGCTGTCATCGACCTTTTGGATCAAATGGTTGAACTGGTCGGAGACGAATCCCTTTCCTTCGATCTCTTCGGACGCACGTTGGAAACAGGGATGGAAAGCATGCGCTTTGCCCTCGTCCCGCCGGCGATCGATCAGGTCATCGCCGCAGACATGGACCGATCGAGATTAAGCGAGGTGCGCATGACGTTTATTTTGGGTGCCAATGACGGGATTCTGCCCGCTAAACCGAAAGAGGACGGCATGATGAACGAGGAGGAGCGCCAGTGGTTGGATAACGAAGGCGTTCAGCTAGCTCCGGGCCATACCCGGAGACTGCTTGACGAACAATTTTTACTGTATTTGGCCCAGGCCAGTCCATCCGAGCGCTTATATTATTCTTATCCGCTGGCGGATGAAGAAGGCGAGCCGCTCCAACCTTCAATGCTTATCAAACAGGTGCAGGAACGATTTTCCGACCTGCAGGAAACGTTCGTCTCCAACGATCCACAGGCCACGCCTGCTCCAAAACAGCTCGATTATATCGGTGCGCCGGTCAAAACACTGTCTTATTTGGCTGTTCAGTTGCAAACCTGGAAGCAAGGTGAAGCTGTGGAACCGTTTTGGTGGGACGTGTATAACTGGTTTGTCACGCATGCGCATTGGCGGGTGCCGACGGAGCAAGTGTTGTCCAGTTTGTTTTACACCAACGAGGCCCAATCTATCGGGGAAGAAAGGAGCCGCGAGCTGTACGGCGAGACCATGCTGGCCAGTGTGTCCCGGATGGAGCGGTTTCAAGCTTGTTCTTTTTCCCATTTTGCGGCGTACGGATTGCGTTTACGGGAACGGGAGACGTATCGCCTGGAAGCGCCCGACATCGGGCAGTTGTTTCATGCCGCCCTGAAAGAAATGGGGGAACGTTTGCATCACGAAAAAAAGACTGGGCGGATCTAGCCCGAGATGACTGCCGGCGCCTGGCCCGGGAAGTTGTCCGGGATTTGGCTCCGCTCGTTCAGAAGGAGATTTTATTCAGTTCCCACCGCCACCAATATTTGAAACAGAAGTTGGAGGAAGTCGTCATACGGGCCGCTTTCGCCTTGAGCGAACAAGCGAAAGCATCTTCATTTGTGCCTGTCGGCCTGGAGGTGGGATTCGGGCCGGGGGCCGAATTGCCTGCTTTACGTTTTACGTTAAACAATGGCAGCGAGATGGCGCTTGTCGGCCGCATTGACCGGGTGGACAAGGCTGACGGAGAAAATGGACCGCTGTTGCGCATCATTGATTATAAATCGAGTGAGAAGGATATCCGCCTGGCCGACGTTTACTTCGGACTGTCTTTGCAGCTGCTGCTCTATTTGGATATTGTCATCTCTTTTGCCGAAGAGTGGCTCGGCAGACAGGCCTCCCCCGCCGGAGCACTTTACTTCCATGTCCACAATCCGATCGTTGAAGCCTCCCGGCAGATGAGCATGGAGGAGATTGAAGCGGAATTGTTTAAAAAGTTCAAGATGAAAGGATTGCTGACGGCTGACGAAGAGTCCGTCAGGCTCATGGATGCGACGCTTTCCAGCGGTCATTCGCACATCGTTCCGGTGGGCTTGAAAAAAAACGGCGGATTTTATGCCCATTCAGCCGTGATCGCCAAGAACGACTTGGACATTTTGCGCTTCTATTTGCGCAGGCTGGTCAAACAAATCGGAGAGGCCATGGTCTCGGGCAGTGTGGAGATTAATCCATATAAATTGAAACGGCGGACCCCGTGTACATATTGTCCATACAGGCCGGTCTGTCAATTTGACCCAACCTTGGAAACGAATGCTTACCGTCTGTTGCACGAGGAAAAGGACGACGTCATCCTGGAAAAAATTCGCCGGAAAAGTGGTGAGCAAGATGAACATAAAACCGAAACCAGAAGGCAGCACATGGACGGATGAACAATGGCAGGCGATCAATGCCCGGGGCAACAACATTTTGGTGTCGGCGGCCGCAGGGAGCGGCAAAACAGCTGTACTTGTGGAACGGCTGATCCGCAAAGTCACCGATCCGGATCATCCGGTTGATATAGACCGGCTGCTCATCGTCACTTTCACGGATGCGGCGGCAGCGGAAATGCGCAAGCGGATCGGAGAAGCCATCGAACAACAAGTGCAGCGCCAATCGTCAGCGGGCCGCTTGAGGCGCCAGTTATCCCTGCTGAACAAAGCGCACATATCAACGCTGCACTCTTTTTGCCTGAGCGTTGTCCGCAAATATTACTATGTTGTCGATTTGGATCCGTATTTTCGCATTGTGGATAAAACGGAAGCAGAACTCGTTTGCGAGGACATACTGGATCAGCTTCTGGAGGAGGAATATGCCCAAAAGGACAATCATCATTTCTATGATTTAGTCAATCGGTTCAGCGGTGACCGCAGCGACGACGCCTTGCGCCGACTTGTACGCCAGATGTACCATTTCTCCCGTTCTCACCCAGCGCCGAGCGAATGGCTGGACGGACTGGCGGCTGCTTATGATGTGCCAAATAAGGCAAGCATCGAAGGTTTGCCATGGACTGAAACCTTGCTTGAAGATATCCGCCTGCAGCTCCGTCAGGCTCTGCAGATCATTGAAAAAGCGGTCGCTTTGACGAAAACGCCAGGGGGTCCTGCCGCTTACGCCGACAATTTGCTGGAAGATGCCGCCCAAATCAACATGCTGCTTGAAGCGGACGGATGGATGAATCTTTATGATCGTTTTCAATCCGTTCGTTTCGGAAGGCTGCGATCGATTCGCAAGGCGGATGGCATTGACGAGGAACTGCAAGCAAAAGTGAAAGCATATCGGGAAGCGGCTAAAAAACAAGTGCAGCACATCCACAGCGAGCTGTTCAGCCGGCATCCCGATCTGTGGCTCAATGATCTTCAAAACCTCGCGCCGGCGGTCAAAACGCTCGTCCGGCTTGTCAAAGCGTTTGCCAGTCGCTTTCAGGCGGTGAAGAGAGAAAAGGCAGTGCTCGATTTTTCGGATCTGGAACATCTAACGATTGACATTTTAACGGAAAAAATCGATGAAGACGGTCAACGCAGGCCTTCACGGGCCGCTTTGGAATACCAGCGTCATTTCGATGAAGTGCTCGTGGACGAATATCAGGATACGAATCTTGTCCAGGAAACGATTTTACAGCTTTTGTCCAGGGGGACCAACCTGTTCATGGTCGGCGATGTCAAACAGAGCATTTACCGTTTTCGTCTGGCCGATCCCGGGATTTTTTTGGATAAATATCAGCGTTTCCCTGCTCTGAAAGAGATGACTTCAGGCGCAGAACATGAAGCTGAAGCGCCTGGCTGGCGGATCGATCTGTCCCAAAATTTTCGCAGCCGCCGCCAAATTTTGGACGGAGTCAACTTCATTTTTCGCCAACTGATGGATGAAACCGTCGGTGAAATGGCCTATGATGACAACGCCGAGTTGCGTCTGGGGAATACAGAATATCCGCACGCCGAACATCTGCCAATCGAACTTGTGCTCATCAACAAAGGATCGCCGCTGTCTGGCGGCGGAAGCGAAGCTGAAGCCGCTGATCAGAACAGGGGAAACAATCAACCAGCTGGACAGAAC
>CALBTX010000047.1 GCA_937967685.1 uncultured Bacillaceae bacterium
AACCGCAACCAAACTTTGATTACGGCAAATACTCCAGAGGATTGACCGGTTTGTTGTTAATGCGCAGTTCAAAATGGACATGGCTGCCCGTGGCGTTTCCCGTCTGGCCCATTAAACCCAACACTTCACCCTGGTTGACCTGCTGGCCTTCTTGCACTTTGATCCGGCTTAAATGGGCGTAGTAAGTTTCGTAACCGCCGCCGTGGTCGATGGTGACCAAGTTGCCGTATCCGCCCGAATGATGGTAAGCATCACGGACGACGCCGCTTCCGGCCGCCATTATGGGGGCGTCCTGATCTTGGTGGCTGATGTCAATGCCGTTATGCATCCTGCCCCATCTCGGTCCGTACTCACTCGTTAATGTCCCTTGCAAAGGCCATATCAAGCCAACCGATGAGGCATCCGCTTGAACCGTTTCAGCAGATGGGCTGGCGCCATCCGACGATTCTTCGCTATTCGGTTTCGCATCAGTTTCTGCAGCTGCTGTGTCAGATTGCTCTTCTTTTTCCGCCGCAATCGTTTGCTGACTTTGCCCGGCTGAGGCCAACCGGGTCTGTCCACGCTCTTTAGGTGTCAACATGGGCTGGTGAATGGGTTCGGGGGGAGCCGTCGGAATTTTTAACTCCTGGCCGGGATAAATCGTTTCATTCGTTGTTCTCAATACGGCGTTATAAGCTAACAATTCCTCGAGGGTCACCCCATGTTCTTCGGCAATTTTGTCGATAGTGTCCCCATATTGCACACGGTATGACTTCTCCTTCAAACGGATTTCCAATATTTGTCCGGGAACAAGATGATCTCTATCGGCAATTTCGTTTTCTTGCACGATCTCCCACAAGGGAATGTCAAATTTATTGGCGATGCCTGTCAGTGTATCTCCTGCTTTAATCTCGTACTTGACATGGTCTTTTAAACGGGTGTCCTTCCATTCAGCCTGAACATGTTTCAAAGGATTGGCATAGTGACGCAGCGCTTTTTCCATCATTTCGGCTTCCAGTTGCTCTAAATCTTCATCCGGCAGACGATGTTCTCCGGCAACCTGGGCATCTGCTTCCGCTGCACAAACCGCTGTTCCTCCGCTCAACACGAGAGCCGATGTCACAATTTTTTTGACGGAACCCACGTCTGTTCCTCCTTTGTCATAATAGGCCTGTTCATGCGCTGGTCAACGTGTTCGTTCAGCTGGATCGAAACTGATTTGTCCGGCTGGTCCGTATATGCGTCAGAAAGGCCTGCTTACAGGAAGGTCTTTTTAAATATATGAATCATCCGGCAAAAAAATCACCATATTCCTACAGAACATGGTGTTGTTGATCATTTTCGTCATGAGCATCAATGAGTGCCAAAAATTCACGGTTGGATTCCGTTTTTTTCAATTTGCGAATGAATTGCTCCGTAAAGTCAGGCGTTTCTTTCATATTTTTGCGTAAAACCCATAGTTTGTCGAGATCTTCCTGATCGAGCAGCAATTCCTCACGGCGCGTGCCAGAACGCCGTATATCGATCGCCGGGTAAATGCGCCGTTCAGCCAAGCGCCGATCCAAATGCAGTTCCATATTCCCCGTTCCTTTAAATTCCTCGTAAATGACGTCATCCATTCTCGAACCGGTGTCGATTAAAGCGGTGGCCAAAATGGTCAGACTGCCCCCCTCCTCGATGTTCCGGGCGGAACCGAAGAAACGTTTGGGGCGATGAAAAGCAGCCGGATCAATTCCGCCGGAGAGCGTCCGTCCGCTGGGCGGGATGACGAGGTTGTAAGCCCGAGCCAACCTAGTGATGCTGTCCAACAAAATGACGACGTCCCGCTTATGTTCCACCAATCGTTGAGCACGGTCCAAGACGAGTTCAGCCACGCGAATATGATTTTCCGGAACTTCATCAAACGTCGAGCTGACCACTTCCCCCTTCACCGAACGCTGCATGTCCGTCACTTCTTCCGGACGTTCGTCGATAAGCAGGACGATGAGTTCCACTTCGGGATGGTTATGAGCGATACTGTTGGCAATCTCTTTTAATAAAACGGTTTTTCCCGCTTTGGGGGGTGCAACAATCAATCCCCGCTGTCCAAAGCCGACCGGTGAAATCATATCCATAATCCGGGGCGCCAATTGAGTGGCATTTGTTTCCAAAACCATTTTCTTTTCGGGATAGAGGGGGGTTAAAGCCGGAAAATGAACCCTTTCCTTGGCCCGTTCCGGGTCCTGGCCGTTGACCGCGGCAACATGCAGCAGGCCGAAATAACGTTCATTTTCTTTGGGCGGGCGAACCTTCCCGGATACTTTATCCCCGTTTTTCAATTCAAATCGCCGGATTTGGGAAGCGGATATGTAAATATCTTCGGATGAAGGCAAATAATTGATCGGTCTCAGGAAGCCGTAACCTTCTTCTAAAATATCCAAGATGCCTTCCATAAATAAAAACCCGTCTTTTTCTGCCTGCGCCTTCAGGATGGCAAAGATCAATTCCCTCTTTTTCAATTGTCCATAATAAGGGATGTCGTGTTCTCTGGCTAACTTATATAATTCAGTCAGCTTCAGTTCTTCCAATTTGGGCAAGTCCATCTGCACACTCAATTTCTGTTCATCCATTTCCTTACTGTTTGAAATCGCCATTCACTTTCCCCTTTCTTTCTATTCAACGACCAGATTAGGTTTCCGCTCCAACCGATGACTGGCTTGTATAAAACGAACGGTACCCGATTTCGCCCGCATGACAACCGATTCAGTCTCCGCACTCGTCCCTTTGAAACGCACGCCTTTTAACAATTCGCCGTCGGTGACCCCGGTGGCCGCAAAAATAGCGTCATCCCCGATAACGAGATCTTCCATTCTCAACACTTTTTGGACGTCGGCAATACCCATTTTTTTGCATCTTTCCAATTGTTGCTCATTCGCAGGCATCAGCCGGCCCTGCAGTTCGCCTCCCAGACATTTTAAGGCCACGGCAGCAATAACACCTTCCGGCGCGCCGCCGGCACCGAGCAAAATATCGACGCCCGTATCATCAAAAGCGGTATTGATCGCCGCCGCCACATCTCCGTTAGGAATGAGCTTGATGCGTGCCCCCGCTTCCCTCACTTCCTGAATCAATTGCTCATGCCGAGGGCGGTTCAAGATAACGGCAACCAAATCAGAAATGTCTTTGTTTTTCGCTTTAGCCAGAGCGGCCAGATTGTCTTTCACTGGCGCATCAAGATCAATGGTGCCCACCCCTTCCGGGCCGACTGCAATTTTGTCCATGTACATATCCGGGGCATGCAATAGGTTCCCTCTGTCCGCAATGGCGATGACGGATAAGGCATTCCAAGTCCCGTGGGCGACAATGCTCGTCCCTTCCAACGGATCAACGGCAACATCCACTTCGGGGCCTTGGCCCGTCCCTAATTCCTCACCGATGTACAGCATCGGCGCTTCATCCATTTCCCCTTCACCGATGACGACCGTTCCTTGCATCGGAATCGTATCAAACACTTTTCTCATCGCCGTCGTCGCAGCATCGTCCGCTTCGTCTTTTTTACCTCTTCCCATCCACCTCGCAGAAGATAAAGCAGCGGCTTCCGTCACACGAACGAGTTCCATCGTCAAACTTCTTTCCATCACATTTCCCCTCCATTTTTTTGTACACGATCCAAGCATAAGCCGTTTTTAAATACACCATATTTTTTTAAATACACCATAT
>CALBTX010000048.1 GCA_937967685.1 uncultured Bacillaceae bacterium
CTTTAATCTTTACCATAGCTGGCATCTTTCGTTGGATGCATGAACCGTGAATCATTTGGTTTGCGTCCTTTTTCAATAAGATCCCGATTTTCCGTTGTGTTCCAACCAATGTCATTTGTGGGATGGACCCATTCATCGCCTGCCATCACCGCGGGATCTGTTTCTTCACTCCATTGTTGCAACGGAGATTCCTCGGATTCGTAATGGCTGTCACCGATGACCACGCCGTACTTGTTGACGAAAGGCTTTTCATGCCTGCGGGTTTCTTCGGGAAAAACTGGGGCGTTGATTTGATGAGGCATGGTACCGTCTATTTTTGGCGATGGCCGTTTCTCGGCCCTTTTACTCGAGCGACGCTGTTCGGATTCGTCAGGCTTTCGTCTTTTTTCATCTGACATGCTGAGCATCCTCCTGCTTCGCAGTATGTTAAAATTAGGATGTGCCAATGAGAACAATTATATAAATAAAAATGATGGACGATCCAAACAAGGTTGCTGATGTTTTGGCCGTCCATGTTTATGTGACGGATTCAGATCGTATGGATTGGAGGACTTTTGCTCATCATGTTTAGACGCACAACGTGTTGTATAGCAGGTTTTCTTGGCATTTTACTGGCACTATCTTTATTTTTTGCTAACCAAGTTTCTGCAAGGACCTTCACGATTGACTCGGTCGATATCAGCGCTTATATTTTCCCGGACGGCGATTTGTATGTGGAGGAGTTATATACGTATACATTTGATGGTTCATTTAACGGCACGACGAGAACTTTGGGGGATGAAAATTACAATGGCCTTGAGTTTTTTGAGGGATACAGCGTGCCTGATCATGCCGTGATTGGACAGATTGAACCAAACGATGTTGTCCCGCTCCGTGTGGAAACTGATGGAAATACCTTTAAAATCCACCGGCCTGCTGAAAACGAAACCGCTAAGGTGTTTTATCGTTATCGATTGGACGGGGCTGCGCGAAAATATAACGATATCGGTGAGTTTTACTGGCGTTTCTTTGATGAGATGAATGAAACAGACTTACATAACTTGCGGATCTGGGTGCAATTGGTTGATCATCCCTTAACCGAATCCGCTTATGGATTTATGCACGACCGTACCGGCGGAACCTTCCAAATGACCGATCAATTTTTGTACTATGAAAATAAACAGCTTCCGGCCGGTGAACGGTTTGAACTGCGTTTACTATTTCCTGCCGATTATTTAAGTGAAATGAATGTCACGGAACAGAGCGATAAATTAGAGGAATATCTCCAAGAGGAGCAAGCCTATGAAGCATATGTGCAAAAAATAAACGATATGGCACCCGCCCTGACTCAGTACAACGATATGCTCTTCATGATACTCCTCGTCTTTACCGCTTTAGCGATCATTTATCCTAAGCGTTGGATCCGATGGTTTACATCTCCTGTATCCGTGGGGAAAATCGAACAGATGGATTCTCTCACATTGGGCCTGTTGCATCGCCCACATCTTTTTCACATCGGCCATCTTAATGCGATGCTCTATCGCCTGTACCAGAAAGGGGTTATTTCTGCCAAATATTTGCCCAGAAGTGATGCAGAGCAGTCTTGGGACAAAGAACCGGAACGATTATACAAATTTTACCTGGAACAGCCAACGATGAGTTTAACGGAGCACGAAAAGTTTTTTGTGGATTGGCTGTTTACCGAGACAGAAGAAGGAAAACAGGTGTTTTCCTATGAACAGATCCCTGTAAAAAGCAAACGCGGAGGGACTCAACAGAGTTCTGCCGAAGAAAGGAGACAATTTAAGAAAAAGTTTAAAACGTGGGTCAAACTGGTTAAGCGCGATCCTGACATGCAGCAATATGTCAAACCGGTTATTTTGCGCAAGTTATTTAACTACATTCTGATTCCGCTGGTCGTGGTTTGGATCAACTTTTATTTGTGGCTGAGCTGGGATGTTTCCTTTGTCAGTCAACTCATCGTGGGAGGCATGTCATTATTATTTGTCCTCTATTTTGCTCATGTGCAGAAACAAAGGGTCGTGGCCTCCATCTGTTGCCTGGTGCTCTTTTTTGCCTTGGTTTTTGTACAGTTGGACCCGGCTTTTGAGGACGATGTGCTCGCCTATGCGCTACTCATGTTCATCATTTCACTGCTTTTGCCAGCCAGCTATCCGACCCTTTACGGCTTGCCATACGAAAAAGGGCTGAGAAGATGGATCAAACTGCTCCAGAAAAATAGACTGAACCATTCCCAACAGCGGGATCAACTGGAGAAAAACTATCAACATGCGCTGACAGTGAACCAAGGTTGGCCTTTTTATCTGAACTATAAAACGGCTTTCCCATCAGAATTTGTACAGAGTCATCCTTTTTTGATTGCACCCCGTGAAACATACAGGATGAACAATTATGTCTTCAGAGGTTATATGCATCCTCCTTATCCAGAGGATCCCCAGAGCAGTGGCGGCAGTTTCGGCGGAGGCGGGGGCGGATCGGGAAGCGGAGGCGGAGGGGGCGCCGGCGCTTTTTAAGTGATTGAGCGGCCATTTTGCACACAGCCCAGTGCATCCCGCAAGATGATATTATTTTCCTTTGGGCCCTCCTCTTTGGGCCTCCTGCGTTCCCATGCGGGATAGCTGTGACGGCTCGGGTAAGTGGCTTCATGCGCCATGCATAATCAGTGTGGTCGGTTGACAAAGCGGCCATAATCCGGGACGGCGATGCGGTCAAATTCCTGTACCAATCTTTCCAAGCCATCAGCCAGCTCTTGACCGGACATCGGCTGCCCATGCCCGGTCACGGCTACAGCGGGTTTTAAAGCTTCAAGTTTTTGGACCGATGCTCTTGCTGCATCCCAATCCGTAGTCAAATATCGAGGCGGGCCGTTAATCTCCTGCTCTTGCGTCAACACTTTATACAGCGACTCCTGTTTGACGGTGACGAAGGCGTCCCCGGCAATGAGGGCACGATCTTGCTCCCTGAATAAGGCTACTTGTCCCGGGGCATGACCAGGAGTATGAATCCACCGCCACTCTGGCAAATCAGGAATATTTCCATCGGAAGGAAGTGCTTGTACATTATCGCCTAAATCAACCGGTTCATTGGGAAACATGGGGGACATTTTGGCGACCAGTCCGCCTTCTACCGATCCATCAGGTTCAGGGTAGCTTTGTTTTCCGGTTAGAAATGGAAGTTCATTCTTGTGAGCATAGACTGGAACGCCCCATTTCTCAACTAAATCGACGACTGCTCCCACATGATCAAAGTGACCGTGTGTCAATATAATTGCTTTTGGTTTGCTGTTTTTGCCGAAACGCTCCTCCACCTCCTCAAGAATGCTGTTCGACGATTCAGGCATGCCTGTGTCAACCATGACCCACCCCTCTCTTTGTTCCGGGTGACCCACAAAACACAGATTGACAATCTGGTTCGTATAACAGTAAAGATCAGGAAGCACTTCCCGTCCTAAACCGCTCGTCGCAGAGAACATCGGCACATATTTGTTCTCCATGCCATCTTTCATACCTTGGCCATCTTTCATACCTTCGTGCATGTTGTTTTCCAAACGTATTCACTTCCTGACCATTGTAGTTTAGTTGACGGATCCATGAGCCCGTCACCAGCGATGTCCTCGTTCCCATCAAGCAGGTGCCTCATGCCGCGACCAACGTATCATCTTCAAGCACACTGTACAGATGATAGCCGAGGTCTTCGCGATCGACAAGGATATCTTCCAAAACTTCTACGGTACCCCAATCCTTTATGATTCGTTGCATGTCCAGGTGTATTTGGCTGAAGCATATTTTGGCTCAAATATATTATGAGTAGTTATGACTTGAAATATGTGTTCTTTCGTCATACGCTTCCATACAAAAAAGCTACAATGACTCTTAAAGCCACTGTAGCTCACTTTAATGTCTTCTAGTTTCGAATTAAATAATCGAACGCTCCTAAAGCGGCTGTCGCACCTGAACCCATTGAAATAATGATTTGCTTGTAGGCACTATTTGTACAGTCACCCGCTGCAAATACGCCAGGGATATTTGTAGCGCCGCGTTCATCAACGATGATTTCACCAAAGCGATTGCGTTCTACCGAACCTTCCAACCATTCCGTATTCGGAATGAGACCAATTTGGACGAATACTCCATCAACTTCAATATGATGTTCTTCTTCGGTCGCGCGGTCCATATACGTCAACCCGTTTACTTTATCAGTTCCAGTAATTTCTTTCGTCTGTGCATTCTTTATGACGGTGATATTAGGGAGTTTATATAAACTCTCCTGCAATACTTGGTCTGCTTTTAACTCGGGCATAAATTCAAGCACGGTGACATGTTTAACAATTCCCGCCAAATCAATCGCTGCCTCAATTCCAGAGTTTCCACCGCCAATGACGGCGACATGCTTGCCTTCGAATATCGGTCCATCACAATGAGGGCAGTAGGCGACACCTTTATTTTTAAACTCTGCTTCGCCTGGTACGCCTATGTTGCGCCAACGCGCACCCGTCGAAAGGATAACCGTTTTGCTTTTGAGAACTGCGCCATTTTCAAGTTCAACTTCAATCAGATCCTTTTTCTCTAGACGTTTCGCGCGCTGTAAGTTCATGATATCAACATCATGTTCTTTGACATGTTCTTCAAGCCTTGCAGCGAGTTTCGGACCTTCAGTATGCTTAACGCTAATGAAGTTTTCAATGCCTGAAGTATCCAACACCTGTCCGCCAAAACGCTCTGCAACAATACCGGTTCGAACACCTTTTCGAGCCGCGTAAATAGCCGCGCTTGCTCCAGCGGGCCCGCCGCCGATAATGAGCACATCAAACGGCTCTTTGTCAGCAAACTGAGCAGGATCAGGCTCACTTCCCAGCTTAACGAGTATTTCCTCAAGCGACATGCGCCCGCTTTCGAAAAACTCTCCGTTCAGATAAACGGTGGGCACAGCCATGACATCTTTGCTTTCAACTTCTTCTTTGTACGCTGCTCCGTCAATCATCGTGTGTGTGATGTTAGGGTTTAATACGCTCATGACGTTTAATGCTTGCACGACGACAGGACAGTTATGGCAAGAGAGGCTCACATATGTCTCAAAATGATATTCGCCTTCTATCTTTTTAATTTGGTCGATGACATCCTGATCCACTTTTGGAGTCCTGCCGCTCACTTGCAGCAATGCTAATACTAAAGAGGTAAACTCTTCACCAAGCGGGACACCGGCAAAAACAATGCCGGTGTCTTCGCCAGTGCGATTAACGCTAAAGCTTGGTGTTCTTTCCAGTTTCGTCCGCTCAATTTTTATCTTGGAAGACAATTTTGCGAGTTCATCAACAAGAGATAGCATATCTTTAGATACTTTATCAGTACCAGCGCTCACTTTAAGAAGCACCTCTCCCTCCATCATGTCAAGATATTGGGAGAGTTGGGCTTTTAAATCTGCGTCCAATATCATGTGTTATCTACTCCCTTGAATACTATCTCTTAAATTTTACCGACGAGATCGAGGCTTGGCTTAAGTGTTTCTCCGCCTTCCTCCCATTTTGCAGGGCAAACTTCACCTGGATGTTCACGTACATATTGTGCCGCTTTGATTTTGTTAATCAGCGTGCTTGCATCACGGCCAATTCCATTTGCATTAATCTCTACAGCTTGGATAACACCGTCAGGATCAATGATAAATGTTCCGCGATCTGCAAGACCTGCTTCTTCATCTAAAACATTAAACATGTTGATCAGTTTATGTGATGGATCACCAATCATGATGTATTCAATTTTGCTGATGGCTTTGGAATGGTCATGCCATGCTTTATGTGTAAAATGTGTATCTGCTGAACAAGAGTAAACTTCGACCCCAAGTTCTTTTAGTGTGGCATATTGCTCTTGGAGGTCTTCGAGTTCTGTTGGACAAACAAAAGTAAAGTCCGCTGGATAAAAGCAAAGAACACTCCACTTTCCTTTAAAATCTTCTTCCGTTACTTCGAGAAACTTCCCGTTTTGGTAGGCCTGAAGCTTGAAAGGTTCCACTTTTTTTCCAATGAGTGACATCTTATCTTCCTCCTATAAGATTAAATTAATTATTTTGCATCATTATCATAATATATTAATTACAATGTTGTCATTATTATTGCCCAGCAATGATACCTGGACATTTTTCAATGGTGCGCGGATTTTTGACGATGGATCATATCATGATTGGTGGTACGTCCGCAATCGGCTTGAAATGCTGATTTATCAAGACTATAACCTCCCATAAAGTTTTTCTTGTGGCCTTGACATTATTTAGGTCTTCGAGGATGGCTGTTGCAATGGGTTTTTTTTTACACTTTTTAGTAACTCCTTTGTGTATTTTTTTAACGACCATATTATGAGAAGTGATTGCTAAAAATATGTATTTTTTTTGTCAGACACTTCCTGCTTGTTACAAAAACGGGATTGAACAAGTTGAAAATTTCCAAGCGTTCACAGTCATGTTTGTTTTTCCGTTACATTGTCTCCT
>CALBTX010000049.1 GCA_937967685.1 uncultured Bacillaceae bacterium
TCTCGTTTCAATGGCTTGTGGATTTAATTGAATGAATCATTGCTCTAAACGTGTTCAATGGCAGCGAGAACCTCTTCTTCCCTGCTTTCGACAACCGTTGGTTGAATGGTGACAGCCTTCAAGGCGGTGTCCGGATCTTTCAACCCGTTTCCTGTCAATACACAAACGATCTGTTCTCCCCCCTGGAGGAGGCCCTGCTTATGTAATTTTATCACACCGGCCACCGAAGCGGCAGAAGCCGGTTCGGCAAAAATGCCTTCCTCGCGCGCTAGCAAGCGGTACGCATCCACGATTTCTTCGTCTGTCACAAAGCCGATCTGTCCGCCCGATTCTCTGGCGGCGTTTTCCGCTCCTTTCCAGCTGGCGGGGTTGCCGATTCTGATGGCCGTGGCCACCGTTTCCGGATGGGCGATCGGTTGGCCCTGGGCGATGGCCGCTGCCCCTTCCGCTTCGAAACCGAACATTTTCGGCCTTTGAGTGGACAATCCTTTCTCTTCGTATTCCTTAAAGCCTTTCCAGTAGGCTGTAATGTTCCCGGCGTTTCCGACCGGAATGCACAGCAGATCCGGAGCATCTCCCAATGCGTCGCAAATTTCGAAGCTGGACGTCTTCTGTCCCTCAATGCGGTGCGGATTGGTCGAGTTGACGAGTGTGATATCGTGCTTGGCCGTAATGTCCCGCACGATTTGCAAAGCCTGATCAAAATTCCCTTTAATGGCGATCACTTTTGCACCGTACATGAGCGCCTGAGCCAATTTACCTTGAGCGATTTTTTGATCGGGAATGAGGACGATGCACTTCATTCCGGCCCGCGCTGCATAGGCTGCGGCGGAAGCGGACGTATTTCCCGTTGAGGCACACATGATCGTTTGGCTGCCCTCTTCCAGCG
The DNA here is from genome assembly GCA_937967685.1 of uncultured Bacillaceae bacterium. GTDB lineage: Bacteria > Bacillota > Bacilli > Caldalkalibacillales > Caldalkalibacillaceae > CALBTX01. The sequence continues at coordinate 890 of CALBTX010000049.1, forward strand.
CTTTTGCCACGGCCATAACCATGCCGCGGTCTTTAAACGACCCGGTCGGGTTCAGCCCTTCGAATTTCAAATAAAGCTGCACATTCAATTTTTTCGATACATTTTCGGCTAAAATCAGCGGGGTATTCCCTTCGCCCAAACCGATCAATGGTGTCTTGTCGTTGACCGGCAAATGCTGCCGATATGTTTTCAAAATGCCTTCATAACGCACGGCTTCATTGTCCAACTTGTTCACTGTTGTTCACCTTCTACTCGATACATACTTTTCAGTTCAAAGACGACGTCCATCTCTTTAAACTTTTGCAAAATGTTTTTCATGCTTAAGCGGTTGGCATGGTGAGTAATGATGATGATTTCAGACATCTTTTCAGCGGCAACAGGTTCCTGAAACACTTTTTCAATACTGACGCCGGCATCCGCCAAAACACGGGTGATTTGAGCCAAAACGCCGGCTTCGTCCTTGACGTGCAGGCGAAGGAAATATTTGGCCACCACTTGTTCATCGGTCTTTAATTTCTTTTCTTTATAAGGAGCAACCACACGCCGGCCGCTGATCCCCAGGCGTCTGTTTTGGACAACGGTCACCAAATCGGAAACGACGGATGTGGCCGTCGGCAATTCACCGGCGCCGGGACCGTAGAACATCGTTTCCCCGACCGCTTCCCCGTAGACATAGACCGCATTGTATTCCCCATTCACCGATGCAAGCGGATGCTTTTTGTCCACCAGTGTCGGCTGAACGCTGAGTTCAATCATATCATCCTGCCGATCGGCCAAACCGAGTAATTTCATCTCATAACCGAGTTGCTGACCATATTTAATATCTTCCGGCAAGACACCGGTAATTCCCCGGCAGTCGATATCGTCTAAAGTGACATGCGTATTGAAGCCCAATGTCCCCAAAATGGCCATTTTCCTGGCGGCATCAAATCCTTCCACATCAGCAGTCGGATCCGCCTCGGCGTAGCCGAGCGCCTGGGCCTCTTTCAGTGCTTCTTCAAAATCGGCACCTTCCTGACTCATTTTACTTAAAATAAAATTCGTCGTCCCGTTCACGATGCCCATCATTTTCGTAATCCGATCCGAAGCAAAACTTTCCACCAAGGCCCGGATGATCGGTATCCCGCCGGCCACACTCGCTTCGTAAAACACGTCACATCCTTTTTCCTGGGCTTTAGCTAAAATCTCGGCGCCGTGCAAAGCCATCAGATCTTTATTTGCCGTGACAATGTGTTTCCCTCGCTCCAACGCCTCCAATATATAAGAACGGGCAGGTTCTATGCTGCCCATCACTTCAATGACAACATGGATGTCCGGATGGTGAATGACGTCTTCTGCGGCCGTCGTCAACTGTTCCGCTTGCACATCGACGGAACGTTTTTTACCAAGGTCTTGCACTAAAATTTTTTCCACTTGAATGTCACTCGCCGTTTGCCGGCCGATTTCTTCCCGGTGCCTGTCTAAAATTTTGACCACACCGCTGCCCACCGTTCCGAGCCCAAGCAAGCCGACTTTGACGGTGCGCCGTCTATTTTCCGCTGCAGACATGCTTTCTTTTTCCAACACGTCATAATCAACGCTCATCATATCCGCCCCTTATGTCCATTTATAGTAAACATTTGTATTTATATAAAGGACATTATATGCCTGTTTGCGGAATGCGTCAAGAGAAAATTTTGCCACGGCAAAATAAATAGAGCCAATGTCTTTCATTGGCTCTTGGGACGTTCGCCATTGCTTTTGATCGACGAATTCAGATCTGTGTGGGGCCTGAGCATCGTGACCATTCACTTTTTTCGCGGCGGCAAAAACCGCCGGATGTGTGGCAAAAATACTTGAGAAGGTATAGCAAATCCGACATTTTGATACGATTGGATGATGACCGCATTCATGCCAATCACCCGGCCTCTGGCATTAAACAGCGGCCCTCCGCTGTTCCCGGGATTGAGCGCGGCATCGGTTTGCAAAACTTCATCATAACTGTGATCTTTCGTGGCAATCGTTCGACCCTTGCCGCTGATCACACCCATCGTTAATGTATGTTCAAAACCGAACGGGTTGCCGATGGCAAAAACCCTTTCACCGACAGATGCGGACTGCGAAGAAGCAAAACGCACCGCGGGAAGCTTTCTGGACGGGTTGATTTTAATGACAGCGATATCTTTCTCCGGATGGCCCGCCACTAACGTTCCCCTGTACAAGTCCTGATGGCTGCCCCATTTTACCCGTACGGCGCTCAGTTCGTTGACGACATGATGGCAAGTTAAAATATATCCTCGAGGATGAATGATCATTCCGCTGCCAAAACTGATGCTTTTTTCCAGCGGTTCCTGTTCCTTGGGCCAATAAAATAAATCAGGTAAATGACTGTGGCTTTGGTGATGCTGACGTACCCCTTCAATCGAGACGATGCAGTTTTTTAATCTTTGGTACATTTGAGTTAAACCTGCACCCACGAGGATCACGTCCCCTTTGATTTAAAAATGTCTTCTGTTCAAGCTGAAATGCTCGGGCAAGTGATTGACATTCATCGTTGAGGGCGGAAGCGGATGAAACGGATAGGCGTGCTGATAAGGCGGACGATGAACGTGCTCTCTAGACGGTCTGTATTCAGCCCGGGGAGGTTGAGGCCGGGGAAATTTCCGAAGCAATTCATTCATTTGCTCCATGACTTGATTCATCTCACTTAACGTGTGACGCACTTTCGGTAAATCGACATGGCCGGCAAGAGATGCCAGTTGATCCAGAAATGAACCTGATGTCTGCGCAGAAGATTGACGGGCAGCGGCAGAACGAGATTTTCCCGCCCGTTTTCTCGGAGTAGCAGCCGATTTCATTCTCTTCCCGCGGGCAGGACGTTTTCTGGTGTGCATCTGTTTTCTGGCCGATTTTTTCCTGTGTGAACGTTGATCGGGATTGATCCACAAGCGGCTGCTCAAGGAACTGTCGCTCATGCTAACCCTCCTCGTAGACCGTTTGAACGAGGTCATGCATGCTTAATAACATCGTATGGAACTAAAATAGAAAATGTTCCATAAACTAAAGGTGACACCTGTCTATTAACAACCTTCATTAACGGCATGATACACTTCTCACTTGATACGGTTCTAAGGGGAGAGAAGAAAGAATGATCGTCATTGCTCACCGAGGATCATCTAAAAAAGCGCCTGAGAACACCCTGCCCGCCTTTCGAAGAGCCATTCAAGACAAAGCCGATGCGTTAGAAATCGATGTTCAGTTAACGAAGGACCGCCAAGTGGTCGTCATTCATGATGAATGGTTAAATCGGACGACGAACGGACAAGGTTTTGTTTGTGATGTATCCTATGAGTATATTCGCCGGCTGGATGCCGGCAGCTGGTTTCAGGCTCAATTCAAAGGCACACAAGTCCCTGCATTGGAAGAAGTGCTTCTTTTGGCCAAAGAACACGACATGCCCCTGCATATTGAACTGAAAAACAATTTCGTCCCCCAACCGGGCATTGAAGAAAAAGTGATTCGCTTCATTCATGATTATCAACTGGAGGAGAGGGTGATCCTTTCTTCATTTCGTCTGGACAGCTTGAAAATATGCCGTGAACTGGCCCCTCACATTCGCAGAGGATATTTGTGCTGGAATATTTTGCAGCTGTTTAACGAAGAGCGAGCATGGGAAAGCCTGGAATTACATTCCCTTCACCCGCACGTTTCCATGGTTTCCTCCTTATTGATGTCACTGCAGCAGAAAGGATATTCGATCTATCCTTATGTCATAGAACGCAAATCGGAACTGAGCCGCTGTATCCAACATCAAGTTGACGGGGTTTTCACAAACTATCCCGGGAAAGTGAAAAAGATCATTTCCGCCGGATGAAATGATCTTTCGCCCTCCGCTGAAATAACCTTTGGCCGTCCATTGATCTATGATACACTGAAGACAAACGGGAAAAACTGGCCACACAAAACAGATGAAGGCCGGGAGGTGTAGTATTGATGAAAAAATTGCAGCCGCAAGAGATTGAGACATACTTGTCCACGGTGGAAGGCTGGCAACTGATCGAAGATAAATGGATCCAAAAGAAATACCGCTTCAAGCAATTTCTAAGCGGCATTCGTTTTGTCAATGAGGTGGCCCAAATCGCTGAAAATCGTTTGAACCACCACCCCTTCATTTCCATCGAATACAAATTGATCACATTGCGCATGACCACTTGGCATGCCGGCGGTTTAACCGAACTTGATTTCCAAGCGGCAACCGCCTTTGACGAAGCGTACCGACAGTTGGCCACTGAATGAGATGCCGTTGAGATGTCGTCAGACCCAGATCATTTGGCATGCTGTCAGGCCGAGATCATTTGAGATGATGTCAGACCAGGGCTATTTGGGATGTTGTCAGGCCCAGATCACTGACGAATAAAATTTTGCGTATAGTACTTTTGGACGACACCGACTCCAAGATGGGTAAAATCTTCATCGAGCACATTTTGACGGTGAGCCGGACTGTTGAGCCAGCCGTGATGGACATCGGCCGCATCCATGTAATTCCAGGCAATGTTTTCTCCAGCCGCCCGATACTCAATCTGACCGGACGCCAGTCGTTGACTCAAATCACCGTGACGCGGGGAATAATGGTCGAAAAAATCATTTTCCTGCATGTCCCTGCTGTGTCTTCTGGCAACATCAGCCGTCGCTTCATGCCATGCCAAAACGGACAGGCCGTGCCCAGTTCTCGTCACATTGACCAAATCGAAAATTTGCCGTTCATAAGCGCGAGAAACCTCTTCCCATTGTTTGCTGTCGAGCGCAGGGGGTTCTGGCAACTGGCCGATGAATTGCAGCGCGTAAGGCCGATGCAGCAGCAGCGTTTCCAAATTCATGACGCGCATGCCTGAAATGCGATCGTGATCATGGACATCCATATACAGCTGGACGGCTGTTTCTCCGTCTATATATAAAGGACGCTCATGCATATCCTGTCTAGATAATTGGAACGTGTAATACCCCAAATCATAAGGAAATGAGTGCTTCTCTTCATTCAAACGCTGATTGATCCATTCGGCGGCTTCCATCCCAGCAGATAAAGAATTCCATTGCCATTCAGGCGCATTCGTATAGATAATCACGACCTCGTTTTCTTTGATGCCGATCTGAATCAATTCCCAGACATCTCGCCCGTAAATCCACCATTCATAACCGTACGCACTCGGATCAATGCGTTCAGGTTCTCCAAACATTTCTTCCACTTCTTCGGCACTCATGCCGAGCGTCACATGATGATCTGCCGAAGTCAGTTCAGTCGGTTCCTCTGTGTCTTGCCGTCGATCGAGAGGTCGCTCAACATCCGTTTGCCGCTCGGCAGCAGAGGAAACCGAGCCGGGAACTGTTGTCCGGGAAACGACCGCTTCGTTTTCCGCTTGTTTCCCGTCTTTGTTCCAGGCCTGCCAGCCGAACAAAGCGATACTGCCAAGCAACATCAGCAAGACTCCGGTCAAGAGTCCTTTAATCAGCCTCATCTCTCTCGCCCTTTCGCGTTCGCTTACCATCAGCATATCAGACATAAGCTTGACTTGTCATACACACGTTTATTCTATTACACAAGTTTTTTCTA
>CALBTX010000050.1 GCA_937967685.1 uncultured Bacillaceae bacterium
GATTTGATTGGGATGTTTTATCCTATCTTATTCAGTCAAGGAGAATGTGTGTGAGTCTAAGGCATTTAAAAAGGCCGCCAAAAGGCGACCTTTCATGTACCGGTATTTATCGCTCACCGGTTGCGCTGGGAGCTTCGATTTCATGCAAGTGTTCGCACGGGTTAATGTGTGTGTTCACAAGGGTTGACTCGCACGTGCGTACGGGTTCATTCGTAACGGGGTCCGGCTTGTTTGACTGCTTCCGGAACGTCAGCAAACTTTTCGAAGTTTCGGGCGAACCGCTCAGCCAGTTCATGCGCTTTCTTGTCGTATTCTTCTGCGTTTTGCCAAGTTCCGCGTGGTTGCAAGATGTCACTTGGTACATCCGGGCACTCGGTCGGCACATGCAGGCCGAAGACGGGATCTTGCACGAAGTTGACATGCTCGAACTGTCCTTGTAATGCTGCGGAGACCATGGCCCGTGTATATTGCAGGTTCATACGTTCACCGACGCCATACGGGCCACCTGTCCAACCGGTGTTCACCAGATAGACTTCCGTTTGATGTTCCTCCATCTTTTCACCCAGCATGTTGGCGTAAACTTTGGGGGCGAGAGGGAGAAACGGCGCGCCGAAACAGGTGGAGAAGGTGGCTTCCGGCTCAGTGACGCCGCGTTCTGTTCCGGCCAGCTTGCTGGTATATCCGGACAGAAAATGGTACATCGCCTGTTCTTTCGTTAATTTAGAGATCGGGGGCAATACGCCGAAGGCGTCTGCCGTCAAAAACAGAATCGTCTTCGGATGTCCGGCGATACTGGGGATGACAGCACCGGGAATATGTTCAATCGGATAGGCTGCCCGTGTGTTCTCCGTATATTTTTTGCTGTCATAATCGACGGTGCGTGTTTTGGCATCCATATCGACATTTTCCAATACGGCACCGAAGCGAATGGCATCCCAAATCTGAGGCTCTTTCTCTTGAGAAAGGTGGATGCATTTCGCATAACAACCGCCTTCAATGTTAAAGATGCCGTCTTGAGACCAGGCATGTTCGTCATCACCGATCAACCTGCGCTTCGGGTCGGCCGATAAGGTTGTTTTACCTGTGCCCGACAGTCCAAAGAACAAAGCGACATCACCTTCAGGCCCAACATTGGCCGAACAGTGCATGGAAAGCACGTTTTGCAGCGGCAGCAAATAATTCATCACACTGAAGATCGATTTTTTCATTTCGCCGGCATATTCTGTTCCACCGATGAGAATGATCCGTTTGGCAAAATTGATCATTATGAACACTTCCGAACGGGTTCCGTCAATCGAAGGATCGGCTTTAAACCCCGGAGCGGAAACGATCGTAAATTGAGGCTGATGGTTCGCCAGTTCATTTTCTTGCGGACGGACAAATAATTGGCGGGCGAACAGATTGTGCCAGGCATATTCGTTAATCACCCTGATGGGAATCCGATAGCGTTCGTCACACCCGGCAAAACCGTCAAAAACAAAACGCTCTCTTTGTTTTAGGTAATCGACCACTTTAAAATAAAGCCGTTCGAAAACGTCTTCGGAAACGGGCTGGTTGACCTGACCCCAGTCGATATTTTTTTTGCTCGACGCTTCTTCGACAATATATTTATCCTTGGGAGAACGCCCTGTATATGTCCCCGTCGTGGTGCTCAGCGCTCCCGATGGAGTCAGCATCCCTTCTCCCCGTCTCAAGCTGTGCTCCACGAGATGGCTCGCGCTTAAATTTTTGTGGGCGCCTCCTTCGAGTAATTCTGCCAGTGCTTCCGGATAACTTACGATACTCACGGTCAAACATCCCTTCCTAAGTAATTAAGTAATAAAGATAATTTAATATATGACTTATACGTCACTTCGTTCTAAAAAGTATAACACATTTCGTTCAATAATGTATACTATTTTTCTTGAAATGACATCTTCTTTTCATAATCTTTACTTTTTTACTGGAAAAGATTTATTGATAAAATAGGTATAGAAGATTATTTTGTCATTTTCTGGATAAAGCTGTTAGCAGAACACGTTTGAAGGAGGTCCAAATGAATGTCAACGTTACAAACACAGCGGACGATTGAAGAAACCATTGACATGTTGTACGAGGATTCAAGTTTCCTGCCCGAAATTTCGGGAGATCAACGCCGAAAAATTTTTGACTCGGGGAAGGAAATTTTAACGACAACCGATAAAGTGATCAAAAGTTACCTGCGCGTGCCTCGGGATAACGGGAGTGTTGTCCGCATTCCCGCCTACCGCATTCAACACAACAATATTGCCGGATTTTACAAAGGAGGCATTCGCTTCAGCGAGGCGGTCAACGAGGATGAAGTGGAAAACCTGGCCATTCTGATGACGTTAAAAAACGCCCTGCATAAACTGCCGTACGGCGGGGCCAAGGGCGGCGTCGTTATCAGCCCGAAAGAATACAGCGATCGGGAACTGTACTGGGTGTCCAAAAAATATGTGCAGCGCTTCCATCCCGACATCGGTCCGACCCAGGATATCCCTGCTCCGGATGTCGGCACCAACGAAAAAATCATGGATTGGATGGTGGGCGAATATAAAACGATTTCTCCCGGGGAAAATTATTTGGGATCTTTCACTGGAAAAAGCATTGAGAACGGGGGAGCCCGCGGCCGGCGCGAAGCCACGGGTAAAGGGACGTATTACAGCTACCGGTGGCTGGTCCAAGAGTGGGCCGCTAACAAAAATGAAACGGACATCACCGGTTCTTTACGGAAACGTCAATTTCAAGTGCTCAAAAATTTACAAGAACAGAGTGAAAACAAAGCACCGATCCGGTTTGCCGTACAAGGTTTCGGGAATGTGGGCAGTGTGGTGGCCAGCGAGGCATTTCAGTGCGAGCACCTGAAGCACAAAGTGGTGGCCGTCAGCGATGTGAAGGTCACTTTATATTCCGACAAAGGGCTTGATATTCCACGATTAAAGCGTTATGCGCGGCAACACGGCCATCTGCCGGCCACGAAAGATGACTTGAAAATGTCGGGCGTAGAGGCGGAGCTGATGGACCGCGAGGCTATATTGACGCTTGATGTGGACGTCCTCGCTTTGGCCGCTTTAGAAAACCAAATCACGGAACGAAACATGGAAAAGACGAAAGCCAAAATTTTTGTTGAAGGAGCCAACGCACCGATTAACCAAAAAGCGGACCGTTATTTTCACGAACAGGGCCGCGTCGTGATTCCCGACATTTTGGCCAATGCCGGCGGTGTCATTGTCTCTTACCTGGAGTGGAAGCAGGACCGGGTGACGGAATTGTATACGGAAGAGGAAGTGTTGGCCGAAATGTACCGACATATGTCTCAAAGTTTTGCCGAAGTGTTTGAAAAGTATTTCGTTCAAGGGACGGCGGGGATACGCCAAACGTGTTATTTAAATGCGGTGCGTCGCCTGTTCAGCCTGCTCTATAAGCACGGCAAGTTATATTGATCGGCTTTTGTTCCAAGTTGAGCGGCTTTTGTTCCAAGTTTTCGAGCGATTTTTTGTTTCAAATTTTACTCAAGCGGGTCATCATTCATGTCATGATGGCCCGCCTGAGGATTATGCTTCCGGGGAGCGGTTATTCTCCAATTGTTTATAATATTGGCCTTTTTGGACATACGTTTGGCGGATGCGTCTCATTTCGGCGTAATCATTTTCGTTTAATTCGCGCATCACTTTGGCCGGGGAACCGACAACCAACGTTCGGGGAGGGACGGTTTTTCCCGGGGGGACGAGGGCTCCGGCTCCAACCATGGCCTCTTCTCCGATAACGGCTCCGTCCAAAACGATGGCCCCCATGCCGATTAGGGCGCCTTTTTTCACATGACAGCTATGTAAAATGACATTATGTCCCACCGTGACGTCATCTTCCAGAATCAGGGGAAAGTCAGGGCTCTGATGCAAGGTGGAATTGTCCTGAATGTTGACTCTGTCGCCGATGATCGTCGGAGAGACGTCCCCGCGAATGACCGTATTGAACCACAGGCTGCTTTCTTCGCCGATGACAATATCACCTGATAGGACCACCCCTTTGGCAATATATGCCGACTCGGCAATCTTTGGTTTTTTTTCTTGATAGGGCAGGATCATCATCTGTCTTCACCTCAAATGGCATTTTCTTTCTATTGTAACACTTTTGGACACTGTTCCGGAGCGGGATATGGTATAGTCAAAATAAAATGTTAGTTTCAAGCAATATAAAATGTTAATTTCAAGCTTTATCAAATATTCATTTTAAGCATATCATTTTAAGCATTATAAAATGTTAATTTTAGGTATTATAAACGTTCGTTTTAAGCATCTGGCAAACGGCTGACAGCAATGGAAGGAGAACATCATGCAGAAGCGTTCGGAGAGAGTCGCAGTACCACAAAAACCGATTCCTCTGATGTGGGGGATATATAAAAAAATATTACCTGCCGTTCATCGACAGTTGGCATTTTGGACGCGTAAAGCTGAACAAATTCCGAATGAAGAACTGCGGACACAGGCGTTAGCGAGCATTGCCTCGAAAAAGTTCCATTGTCAAGGCGGAGGTGTTTACGGCCTTCTGGCCCACCCTTCGAAATTGAATGCGGTCATCACGTTTATTGTCGCTTATCAGACGATCAGCGACTATTTAGATAATTTGTGTGACCGGAGTGTGTCCTTGGACGGGAAAAACTTCAGGCAATTGCACCAAGCGATGGTCGACGCCATATCAGGGGAGATCACCGCAGACAATTATTACGCCGGGCAGAATGATCAGAATGACGGAGGATATTTACGTGATCTTGTCAAGACATGTCACAGCGCCTTGAAGGAACTTGTTTCCTATGAGAAGTTTCAAGCGCCGATCTTGACATTGTGTGAACTGTACTGTGACCTGCAGGTATATAAACATATTTCCTGGGACAAGCGGGAGGACGCTTTGAAGGTGTGGTGGTCTGAGCATGAGGCGCAATTTCCCCGTTTGGAGTGGTATGAATTTGCCGCCGCCACGGGCTCAACATTAGGGATTTTTTATTATGTGGCCTTATCCAGTCATCAATATGTGGCCGATTCGCTGGACAAAGCTGTTTTTGATGCCTATTTTCCGTACATACAAGGACTGCACATTTTGTTGGATTATTTGATTGATCAAGAGGAAGATCGCCGTGGCGGTGATTTGAACTTCTGTTTTTACTATCCTTCCGAGGTGCAGAAATTGCACCGTTTCGACTGGTTTGCCCAGCAGGCGAAAGCGGCTGCGGACAAGCTGCCCGATGCCCCGTTTCATCGCATGATCGTCGAAGGTCTTCTGGGCATCTATTTGTCTCAAGATAAAGTGAAACAACAAAAAGATGTGCTCCACATTTCCAGAAGGCTTTTAAAACGCAGTAAATTGTCCACCTGGTTTTTCTTCATCAATTCATGGTACATTCATCAAAAAGGTAAACACTGGGATTAGGAATGTCTATCCTGGCCCGTTTCTTTCGGGCTATTTAATATCCATTTTTGGCTTCATTCCGCTTGATGGAGCTTTTGAATGGCGATGAGAAACGGAGGATCGTTTTTTTGATTCATAAATTGATATTTTAATACATGGAACGCTTGCTGATCCCAGGTCGCGAGTTCCCGTGTCAGGTGGGTGCATTCCTTTTTACCTTGATCATGACCGGTGTAGATCACAAGCGTGATGACGCCGCCTTTTTTTAAATATGGGCGCAAGCCATGCAAGGCTTGGATGGTTGTTTCCGGCTGAGTGACAATCGCTTTGTTGCCGCCTGGCAAATAGCCCAGGTTAAACATCGCGGCGGAAACGGGAGCCTGCAAAAGGGTCAGTTCCTCTTCAAGTGTCTCATGCCCCTTATGCAGGAGACGCACCTGTTGGTCACAGTTTTCTCCTTGCAGACGGGCGGTCGTCTTCAGCACGGCCTCTTTTTGAATATCATAAGCCAACACTTGTCCTCGCTCTCCGACGAGCCGAGCCAAAAAAAGCGTATCCCGACCGTTTCCCATCGTCGCATCAACGACGGTATCACCCGGTCGGACAACTTGTTCGATGATTGAACGGGTAAAAGGTAAAATGCCTTTCAAGACCATGGTTTGCCTCACTGTCCTTTAGCCTGGCACGACGGTCGCCACCGTACACTGTCTGCTTGTTTACATTCATTGTACATCATTTTTGGACAAGATGGACACATCCTCCTCGTTTATAACGAGGTGGACACATTCCTTGCTTATTGATTGCTTATCCGGGAGAAAGTGCTCTACAATGAGGAAGCAGGAGGCGTTGGAAAATGGCCAAATATGCCATCGTAGATAAGGAGACGTGTATTGCCTGTGGCGCGTGCGCTGTGGCAGCTCCCGATATTTTTGATTATGATTACGAAGGTGTATCTGAAAACATCCTTGATCAAAATACGGGAACGGTTGAAATTCCGGAGGCATTGGTGTCAGATTTAGAAAATGCTTTCGAAGGTTGCCCCACCGATTCCATTAAGCTGGCCGAAGCTCCGTTTGCCGGTGATCCGTACAAACACGGCTCATGAGCCAGCGATC
>CALBTX010000051.1 GCA_937967685.1 uncultured Bacillaceae bacterium
ATGCCGACGATAATTAATACCGTTGCCGTTGTTAACGCCGCCGTGCGTAAAACTTCCGGCAAATCTTTCAACTTTAATTCTTTGTGCAAAAACATGCCGATGATCAAAGCGGCAACAACGGCGATCACAGCCGCTTCCGTGGGAGTAAAGATGCCCCCGTAAATTCCACCCAAAATGATAACCGGTATGGCAATGGACCATTTACCATCCCACACGGCTTTCCAGAAGTCACTAAAAGTGATTTTCTCCTCCCGGCCTTTATATCCCTGCTTTTTGGAATAAATATAAGCCCAAACCATCAAAGCGATTCCGATCAAAATCCCGGGAATGATACCGGCGATAAACATATCCCCGATGGACGTGCTGTTGGAGACACCGTAGATCACCATGGGAATACTCGGAGGTATGATCACGCCGATTGAACCGGCTGCCGCCACGGTAGCCGTTGCAAATTTGCGGTCATAGCCGTGTTGTATCATGGCCGGGATCATGATGCCTCCGATCGCTGCCACCGTTGCCGGGCTGGAGCCGGAAATGGCGGCAAAAAACATGCATGTGACGACGGTGGCCATGGCGAATCCGCCCGTGAAACCGCCGACCATGACATTGGCCAAGTTAAATAGTCTGTTGGATATCCCGCCTTTACTCATGATTTCTCCGGCCAAAATAAAAAACGGAACAGCCATTAACGGAAACGAATCGGTTTCGGTAATCAGTCCTTGTGCCAAAAAATTTAAGGACATCGTTCCCGAATACATGAGTGTCACCATCGTTGATAAACCGAGTGCGATGGCAATCGGAACACCCAGGAGTAAAAATATGGCAAAAGATATAAATAAAATAGCGGTTGTCATTTGTCTCCCCCCTTACTGTTTCAAATGTTCTTCAAATTCTTTTTCGACTTCTTCTAAATCCCCTGATCTTAAACGATTGATTTGCAAGACAATATGCTGGATCAGTCTAATGGAAGTTAAAGCCATGCCAATTGGTCCAGCGGCATACACATAACCCATCGGCAGATGCAGACCGGCAGACGTCTGATTTCTGTCGAAAATGTACATCATCACATCGTAGCCGTAGACGACCATAGTTAAGCTGAAGGCCAGAAAGAGCAGATTGGCTGCAATGTTTAAGATGACTTTTCCTTTGGCCTTGAAGAGCATCAAAAAGGCATCCACCGTAATATGGCGCTGTTTTTTCACCCCGTAACTGATACCGATATAAATTAACCAGATGAAAGCGTAGCGGGCCAATTCTTCGGACCAGCGGGAAGAGTCTCCCATCACATAGCGCATAAACACTTGATAAAAAACAACGACGACGGTCAAAGCACTTAAAAAAATTAAAATGTATTCTTCCAAATGTTCGTCCAACCAACGTAAAACTCGCACCATTGCGTCCCTCCCTTATCTCTAGTTTTTATACCCCAATCGCTTGGAAATGCGATATGCCGCACCTTTCAAATTTTCAATCATCTCCGGTAATTTTTGATCGCTTAATCTTGTGACAGGTCCGGAAATACTTACCGCGGCGATAATCACACCCCGATTGTCACGGATCGGCACTGCGATGCAGCGCAAGCCGATTTCCAATTCTTCATCGTCCAAGGCATAACCTTGTCGGCGCACATGTGCGATTTCAGCGATTAACTCTTCTGCACTGCTTATCGTATTTGGCGTCCGGGGAACAAAATTTTGCTGTTGAGCCATTTGCTGTAATTCTGACTCTGTTTTTTCAGAGACTAACACTTTGCCCACGGCGGTACAATAAATGGGCGCTCGTTTGCCAAGACGAGAATACATGCCGATCGCCGAATCACCTTCAACCTTATCAATATAAATTGCCTCACCTCCTTCAAGAATCACGAGATGCGCGGTTTCACCAAACTTGGCGGCCAATTTTTGCAGTTGCCCGTGGACAATCCGACGTAAATCAAGTGAACTTAAGACTAATTCGCTTTTTTCAATAAATTTCAGCCCTAATTTATATTTCCCGTTTTCTTCATTTTGAGTAATATAACCATGATGGGCTAAAGTACGGAGCAACCCGTGCACCGTACTTTTATGCAATTTCATTTGTTGACTGATTTCCGTCAGCTTCAATTCTTTATGCTGCTCAGAAAATAAATCAAGAATGCGCAGGGCCCGATCGACGGCATTAATTAAAGTTTTGCGTTCACTCACATGACATCTTCCTCATCCCATCATATATTGAGTTTATATTTTTCTATCACTTCACGATTCACCTCAACCCCTATCCCCGGTTTAACCGGGATATCCACTTTGCCTTCTGCATTCATTTCAATCGCATTGAATATTAAATCCTGGCGGAAAGGATGAGTAGACTGGTCATATTCAAGCATCGGTTCAACCGGCTGCATGGCTAACGGTGCCGGTGGAATGGTCGCCAAATATTGCAAAGAGGCCGCCAAACCGACGCCGGAGCCCCAAACATGGGGATTAACCATCATGTGCCACGTGCTGGCCAGTGTAGATATTTTCTTACAGGCCGTAAAGCCACCTGAGGAGCATAAATCCGGCTGCAAAACATCCACTGCTTGTTCCGCGACCCAATCCCGAAAAGCAATATAGCCGAGCAGATTTTCACCGGAGGCGATGAACGTGGAAGTCAGGCTTTTCAACGCTTTGTATCCGCCGATATCTTCCGGAGCGAGAGGCTCTTCAAACCAATATAATTTGGCCGGTTCAACTTCCAGTAAGATACGTCTAGCCGTGGCTGCATTGTAGGCACAATTGGCATCGATCATCAGGAGGGTGTCCGGACCAATCGCTTCCCGCACAGCCAGAATATATTCGATATCCTCCTTCATCCCAAAACCGGTTTTCAATTTCATCGCTTGGAAACCGTTGTCGATATGCCGCTGGGCTTCCTCGATCGCTGCCGCAGGATAAGACTTGTCCCGCAAACGGTAGAAACCTGTGGCATAGGGGGTGACGGAGGAACGGTACGTTCCTCCCAGCAATTTGGCGACGGGCTTGTTCAACGCTTTGCCCAGCACATCCCACAGGGCAATATCGACAGAGCTCATCGCATTGACAACAGCTCCCCCCTGGCCGTAAGGACGCGTATGGTTATACATTTTCTCCCATAACACTTCAACATCAAACGGATCTTCACCAAGCAGCAAAGGCTTTAAACTGTGTTCGACAATGGCTGCGGCCACTTCCGGGGGCTGCAAACCGTGGCACAACGATTCTCCCCAGCCGATAAGCCCTTCATCGGTCAGTACTTCAACGAGCATCGTACTCCGTTTTTGCACCCATCCTTGGGAAAAGGCAAAGGAATCTTCCAATGGGGCAGACAAAACATATGTTTTGATTTCCGTAATCTTCATTTTATCCCCCTTAGAACAATCACGCTGACAACATGAGTCAGGAGTTCATCAGATTAGGCAACCACAGGACGAGATCAGGAAAGAGTGTCACAATTAACAGGACGACGAGCAAGATGAGAATAAACGGAAACACTTCTTTGACCAGTTGAAAGAGATTGACATTGCCAATCTTGGATATGACAAAGAGCACCATCCCGAACGGCGGTGTTAACAAACCGATCATCAGGTTCAAGACCATAATCACGCCAAAATGAACGGGATCGATACTGTACATTTGCAAAATGGGCAACATGATCGGCATCAATATGGTGATGGCCGCGATCGTTTCCATAAACGCCCCGACAATGAGCAGGAACAAGTTCAAAATGAGCAGCATCCCGATGGTCGAATCCGCCCAGGAAGAAAAGACTTCCAGCACTTCCATCGGAATCCGCTGGCGCATAATGACATTTCCGTACAAAGTAGCCATGGAGATGATCAAGCCGATGATGGCACTATCCCGTGCCGATTCTCTAAACACCCGCAATAACGTGCGCCAGGTGAGTTCGCGATAGACGATTCCTGAGAGCACCAAGGCATACAGCACGGCGACAACAGCCGCTTCAGTAGGCGTAAAAATGCCCAAATAGATGCCTCCGATAATAATGACCGGCGTTAATAAAGGCAAAATTGCTTCCTTAAAGGCTTTAAAAAATATGCCCACTGTCGGAAAAGACTCCCGCGGATAATTTCGGCGCAAGGCATACACACTGACGAGCAACATCATGGCCAAAGCCATTAATATCCCCGGTATAATCCCGGCCAAAAACAATGCACCGACAGAAGTGCCGGCAGCAACACCGTATATGACCAAAGGTAAACTGGGCGGAATGATCGGACCGATGGTTGAGGAGGCTGCGGTCACCGCAGAAGCAAACCCTTTCCCGTAACCCGAGTCACGCATCGCCTTGATTTCAATTTGGCCCAGACCGGCAGCGTCGGATACAGCGGTCCCGGACATGCCGGCAAAAGCGACACTGGCGGCAATGTTCACGTGGCCCATCCCCCCGGGCAGAAAACCGACACAAACCCGGCAAAAGTTGAAAATACGGTCGGTGATCCCGCCGACGTTCAACAAATTACCGGCCAACAGAAATAAAGGAACAGCCAAAATAACAAAGCTGTTGATGCCGCCCATCAACCGCTGTACGGCATTGGCAAACTGAATGCCGCCGTCCATAAGCATGAGCACCATGGAAGTGAAACCCATACTAAAGGCCACGGGCATGCCGATCAGAAACAGCAAGAGCAATAATCCTATGAAGACAGCTACTACCATGGTTACACTCCTTCTTCAGATGGTTTTTTCTCTATTTATTCAACGACGTTCGTCCGACACATGAGTCATGCCCAGAAAGTGTTCCCGGATGACTTCGATCAAACGAATGACACTGTAGAAAATCATCAATATTGAGCCGAGGAACAAAGCGAAATAAATATAGGACATGCTTAACCATTTCATCGTTGCTGAAGAAACATCCGTACTGCTGGTCACCATGATCCAGCTGCCTTGAACGAGAATAGCAAGTAAAAATATAATGGCCAGTTGAACGAGTACCGCGACAACCCCCCTGATTGACCGGGGAAGCCGTTCAACGAGTACTTCGATGGCAATGTGCGCCTTTTCTTTAATCATTAAGGCAGAACCGATATACGTCAGATAGATGAACATAAAGCGGGCTGTCTCTTCCGTCCAGGGGGCAGAAATATTCAATACGAAACGAAACAAAACTTGCAAGGAGACGGTGACCACAATGCCGAGCAGCATGAGCACCATAAAACCATCGATCGCTTTATCCAGCCAATTCAGTAATCGTTTCATCAGGATCAGATACTCCTTTGCATTGATATCAATCATTATCAGAGTCATATGAAAGCAATTCCCCCACATAA
>CALBTX010000052.1 GCA_937967685.1 uncultured Bacillaceae bacterium
TCAATGAATTTTTCATGCATCCATTCCCAGGGTGATAGCGAGAGATCATGAATGTTTTGTTTGGAACAAATTAAATGTTTTTATAAACACCAAAAAATGACAAATAAAAAGAAAAAGTGAGAAAATAAAGCGAATGTTAGCACAAAACAAACGAATTCGTTCGTTATAAAGGTAATTTGCCGAAATTTCCGGCTTTAAACGATCGTTGACTTACTATATAATACAAGCCATAGGGTTCTATAAAACGAACATATATAGATCAAAGAAGTTAACCCTTTATAAAACACGAAAGAAATGAAATAACAAAATATGACAAAGAATGATCTTCTTTTTGCATGAACCGTTACAGAAACTGACAAACTTTATATGATCAAATTAGTATAATCGTTGTAGTTCGTTCGCATGATCAGAAAAAGGCAAACCTTCTGAAAGGATGGGACGCAAAGTCACAGGTCTAAGGTGAGAACTATGACGGCTGGACTGCCTGGGTAAACTTTATATTTAGGAGGAATAAAGTATGAGTAAATGCGGCACCCAGGGCCAAACGAATCATCTAGACAGGGAATGGGTTCAGCTCATCGCTGAAGCTAAAAAATTAGGTTTAAGCATCAACGATATTCAAAAATTTCTGAAAGATAAATCGGAAACGAAAAATAAATTAAGTTCAAAGGTCGATGACCATTTGCGCCTGAGAACAAAACATTCAAACAGGTGATTTTGGTCGTAACAATTGCTTGTCCTTCATACATTCTAACAGGTGATTGTCCTTCATTCATTCTTACAGGGACTGTCGTTCATACATAAAAAAATTTGACTTCTGTCCCCAAACATGTCATACTCTACTAAACGAATACAATGTTCCTTTAAATCAGTCCCGAGAGGCTGGTAAGGGTTTGGGGATAGCGTGTGTCTTAAATTGACGCAACGCTTTAGTTGTCTGGCTTTTTCGTGTTTGCAATGCAGGCATTTTATGCGGCAAAACCAGATCATCAGACCTCACCAGCTTCTCGTCTGCGGATGAGAAGCTTTTTTGATGCCCAAAAACGACGGAAGGGATACT
Source organism: uncultured Bacillaceae bacterium (assembly GCA_937967685.1). Taxonomy (GTDB): domain Bacteria; phylum Bacillota; class Bacilli; order Caldalkalibacillales; family Caldalkalibacillaceae; genus CALBTX01. The sequence continues at coordinate 1,061 of CALBTX010000052.1, forward strand.
CAAAATGACGGAAGGAGTGATTTTCATGTCCGCCAAAATGATTATGGATAAGGATGCTGTCAGAAGGGCGCTGACCCGTATCGCCCATGAAATATTAGAAAAAAACAAGGGCATTGAGAGGTGCGTTCTCATTGGCATTAAAACAAGAGGCATTTATTTGGCCAGGCGTCTTGCTGACAAAATCAAGGCGATTGAAGGAAAGACCATCCCTGTCGGGGAACTGGATATTACGCTTTACCGCGATGATTTGACTTATGAAACTGCTCACGGAGATCCTGTTTTGAAGAAAAGCGACATTCCGGTGGACATTAACCGTCAAAAAGTGATTTTGGTCGATGATGTCCTCTTTACGGGCCGGACGGCCAGAGCCGCGCTGGATGCATTGATCGATCACGGTCGGCCCGATTCGATTCAGCTGGCGGTCTTGATTGATCGGGGACATCGCGAACTGCCTATTCGACCGGATTATGTGGGCAAGAATGTGCCTACTTCTAAAAATGAACGCATTTCAGTCCAAGTGACAGAAGTAGACGAGCGTGATCAAGTGCTTATTTTATAAGGAGGGTTCACGGATGAACAAACAGACAAAGGTCATGGATGTGCATGATGTTCCCAAAGCGGGAACATGGCTTCTGCTCAGTTTGCAGCATTTATTCGCCATGTTTGGCTCAACGATACTTGTTCCCTTTCTCATTGACGGCATTGAGCCTGCAGTGGCTTTAATGACCAGCGGATTAGGAACTCTCGCTTATTTAATCATTACCCGGGGGCAAATCCCGGCCTATATCGGCTCTTCTTTCGCCTTTATTGCCCCGCTCATTGCCGTCATTGCTGCGGAAGGTCCAGAGGCGGCCATGTTTGGCATTTTTCTGGCCGGAATCGTATACGGGATCGTTGCCTTACTGATCTATCAATTTGGCGTGAACTGGTTGCAAAGACTGTTGCCGCCAATTGTCGTCGGTCCGGTCGTCATTGTCATCGGTTTAGGCCTGGCCAGCACGGCGGTGGATATGGCCATGTTGGATCCTGCCACAAATGAGGCAGATACACTCCTCTTTTCCGTCGCCCTGGTCACTTTGCTGGTGACGATATTGGGAACGGTGTTATTTAAGGGGTTCTTCGGACTTATTCCTATTTTGATCGGCATTATCGGCGGTTACATTTATTCGGCCATCCTAGGTATTATTGACTTTTCTGCCGTTCGGGAAGCGAAATGGTTTGGGTTTCCAGATGGCGCACTGATTCCTTTTGTCACTTATGAGCCGAGCTTTTCCTGGTTAGCCGTGGTCGTCATTGTTCCGGTCGCCTTAGTGACATTGGCCGAACATATCGGGGATCAAATGGTTTTAAGTACCATCATGGAACGCAATTTATTGAAGCAACCAGGCCTGCACCGTTCGATTTTGGGAGATGGTGTGGCCACGGTGATCGCTTCGCTTCTTGGAGGTCCGCCGAATACGACGTACGGGGAAAATATTGGCGTCTTAACGATCACGAGAGTTTTTAGCGTCTTTGTCATTGGAGGGGCGGCGCTGTTTGCCATTTTGTTTGGATTCAGTCCCAAAGTGAGTGCGGTGATCAATTCCATTCCGACAAACGTGATGGGAGGCGTCTCCATTGTGCTCTTCGGTGTGATCGCGGCACAAGGCGTACGGATGCTGGTGAACAATCAGATTGATTT
>CALBTX010000053.1 GCA_937967685.1 uncultured Bacillaceae bacterium
CGCTGACCTCTACACTGCCAGTGTAGCGCTCTCCCAGCTGAGCTAATGCCCCACGCCTTTATCATCTTAGTACAGTTTCCTGCGCTCGTCAAGTACAAAAGAAAAGCAAATAGAATCAGAATTTTAGCCATCATTGTAAATGCTACGTAAATGCTTCGGCTTTTCACTATTTCCTATCAAGAGTTGCCGATGGTCCGCCGATGCATCATCACTGCTTCCTGCGATTCCTGCCGTTCAAAAAGTAGGCATCTGTATAATGACGAATCCGTTCCATGATCCGCTTGGCCTTTAATTGTTCGATGCCCCCTTTTTGTGAATAAGCCAAATGTTTTTCCAACTGGTCATAATCATAATTCGAAGTATACAGCGTCGGCAGATTTTCCATAATCCGGTATTGAAGAATCGGCCCCAATACTTCATCACGAGCCCAACCGGAAATGGATTCCGCCCCGATATCATCAAAGATCAATACGGGCACTTCTTGCAAGGCCTGAATTTTTTCTTCCACTCTTTGCTCGGCGATCGCCCCTTTCATTTCCCGGAAAAACTCAGGGGTATAGACCATATAAGACCCAATGTTTCTTTCAGCCAATTTGTTGCAAGCCGCCCCCAACAAATAACTTTTGCCGACACCCAATCCACCGTATAAATAGATGCCACGGGCACTCTTTCCCGGTTGAACTTGCAAACAAAATTCCAAAACGGCATTAAAAGCGTCTATCCGTCCATTTTCCGTCTGATCAAAGTGGCGAAAACTTCCCGATAAAATGTCCTTAGGAATGCGGTGGCTCTGAATCAGACGGTTCCGTTTCATGGCTTGCTCCATTTGCTTTTGGTAAGCGCAAGGAGCGTAGGATACATCCAGCATATTTCCGTAGCGAATCAGCTCAGCGGCATATCCTTTCATGAGGTTGGAACATTCAGGCAATCCCTGGCAACCTTGACAATGCTCTTGCTCCTGCACATATTGGTACAGCTTGATCGAAAAACGCAACAAATCCTCTCTGCTCAAATCGGGATGGTTCGCCCACCATTGTTTAACGGCTGGATGATCCAACACTTCGTCCATTTCAACCTCGTTCAGACGTTCGAGCCGATGTGTTTGCTTAAATTGTTCCAATGTTTTATGTACGGCTTCCATACTGCTGAGCCTCCTTCCCGCTTTCTCCACTAATGATTCGTTCTTCTCCCAGCGGTTTCACTTATGATTCTATGATTCGTCTGCTTCTCCCAGCGCTTTCAATAAAGCCTTCATCCGTTTGCGTTTCTGACTGTCGCTTAAGGCAGATGATTGCCGTTTCGGCGCATGATCTGGTGCATCGTCCACCGTTGAAGCCGTTTCCTCCGCTTCAATCCATTTTGGCAAAGTATCCCTGCGGATGAACTCTGTGGACGAAGATGAACCTTTGAATGGCCCTGTCTGCCTGGAGCGCGGTGCAGTCCCTTGTTCTTCTTTCTTCTTTTGCCATGCTTTATATTGGCGATGTTCCTTTTTGGCCAATTCCTGGGCCTGGCGCACATCTTTGATGTTTAATCTCCGCCAATGGGCGGCCACTTTCGTCACCAGGTTTCGAGGCAGCTTAAATTCATTCGTCAACAAAATATATTCGACGAGCAAGTTGACGACAGCCGGTTCAAGCTGATAATCAAACAACAATTCTTCGACGAGATTAATATCCGCTTCGGCGACTTTCCCTCCCCCTTGATACGCCTCCAGCAGCTGCAATGGGGACAATGTTTCCAGCTTGTACAAATGGCGTTCTTCTTCCGTGGCCAAGGCCTCTTCCTTCATCACTCTTTTTTGCGGGGGCTGGAGGCGATCGATCACCCGCGGCGGCTTGCCGCCATGCTGGATGCGATACCACTCCTTGGCGTTTGCTTTCAACCGGGAAACATCCAGCTGGTCATCTACCGTCAGCGAATCTTGTATCAGGCGGCTCATTTCAAATTCATCTAAGCGATATAAAAAGGCAAGCTTTTTAATCTCCTGCACATGGTGTGGCAACAAAATGCCGTCGGCATTCAAACCTTTCATGAAGAAACTTTTCAACATGTCCAGATCCAGTTCATAGCGAGAAAAATTCGGCGTTGTCCCTTCCGCATCCTGTTCCTGTTGAGCAAACATTTTTTTTGACGTTTCCAGCTCCTGGTGGATCTCGCTGCCGGAATGGGCGGCCAGTTCCGAAGTATGAATGGATTGGAACACTTCATGAAAGGGTTGTGTCAGCTCTTCCTGTTCAACATGCTCATCAGCATCCTGATCCTTGTAATAGGCGATATAACGGGCACGCAGCTGTCGATATCTTCTTGTTCCGACCTGATTAAACAAACAGATGCTTAACACATCGTCCGCGAAAAAACGATTCGGGCTGAGCGGCGGCAACAATTGATATTTGAAGCACACATCTCCCTCATCACCTTCACGGCCGTGCTGCAAACGATACGTTTTCAATAAACCGATCGCTTCCAAACGAAGTCTCGCTCTATAAATTTGGTCCAAAGGCAAACCCATGACATTCATCAGCCATTGATGGTTGTTTTCCCGGGAAAAATGGCTGTCTCCTTCCACTTCACTGACCAAGGTCATATATAAAGCGGACGCTGTCGATCCGATCACGGGTTGGTACAATTGGGCCACTGTTTTGATCTGGAACATGCTTAAAGCATTTGTCAGCTCCACGCTAAACTTGTCGACCGGGCGCAAATGTTTCCAGACGACGTTCATTTGACAACCACCCTTAATCATGATCATACGTTTGTCTTCGACATGCCTTATTCCCGGCGCAGTATGTCGGTCAGTTCTTTAATAAACACGTTAATATCTTTAAACTGACGATATACGGAAGCAAAGCGAACATAGGCCACTTCATCGATATCGTACAGTCCGTCCATCACTTTTTCTCCGATCTCTTTGCTGGGATGTTCCTGTTTTCCGCTTGAACGCAGTTCATTTTCAATGCGGTTGACCAGGTTCTCCAACGTTTCGATGGAAACATGCCGTTTTTCACAAGCCCGTATGATGCCTCTCAACAATTTTTCCCGGCTGAATTCTTCGCGCGTGCCATCCTTTTTGATCACCATAATGGGGGCTTCTTCCACCGTTTCAAACGTGGTGAATCTCTTCTGACACGACTCACACTCCCTGCGTCGGCGTATGGAGCGATTTTCGTTCGATGGACGGGAATCCAATACTCTCGTCCCAAAATGTGCACAATAAGGGCAACGCATCCCCATCATCTCCAACATTTTACTCTCTTTAGTGTCCCTTATTCTGCGTGCTTCGTCAAGTTGCATCATCTTTCGCTGACAAATGTGATACCAAAAAATTCTCTTTCAAATACGCATCACTTTGACTATAATTAGGAACGAATGTGCACTTATCTTGTCGATTTAAGGGGGAACATATCAATGATGGACTGGCAGGACATCATTTTCCGTTTCATCGGGGGACTGGGAATCTTCTTGTTTGCCATTCAATATATGTCTTCCGGTTTGCAAAAAGCTGCCGGAGATAAAATGCGTGAACTTCTGGCAAGGTACACATCCAATCCGATTAAGGGAGTCATCGTCGGCATCGTCGTGACCGTGCTCATCCAAACTTCTTCCGGTACGACGGTCATGACGGTAGGCTTGGTTAATGCCGGACTGATGACTTTACGACAAGCGATCGGGGTGATCATGGGGGCCAACATCGGCACGACGATCACCGCATTTGTTATCGGGATTAAAATCGAGGATTTCGCCCTGCCCATCATCGCCCTCGGGGCGTTCTTCCTTTTCTTTATGAAAAAGAAAACTTACCAATACACCGGACAAGTCATCTTTGGTTTTGGCACACTCTTTTTAGGATTAAAAACGATGGGAGACGGACTGAAACCTTTGCGTGATTTACCGGTGTTTCAGGAGTTTATCATCGATCTTTCCCACAATCCCGTTCTCGGTGTGCTGGTCGGTACCATCTTTACAGTCATCGTCCAGAGTTCAAGTGCCACGATCGGCATTTTGCAGACCATTGCCGATGAAGGCATGATCTCCTTGCTGGCCGCTTTACCCGTCCTCTTTGGGGATAATATCGGCACGACGGTGACGGCTGTTTTGGCCGGACTTGGAGCGACGGTTGCCGCCAAACGGGCCGCAGCCGTACACGTCATTTTCAACGTCGTGGGCACGATTATTTTCGTGCTTGCGCTTCCTCTGGTCCATTCTTTCGTCACTTGGCTGGGTGAGCTCACTGAGGCCAACATACGCATGCAAATCGCCTACGCCCATGGTATCTTTAACTTCACCAACACGTTGCTGCAATTACCTTTCGTCGCTTTACTCGCTGCTTTGGTCAGCAAGTTGATTCCGGGGGAAATGAAAGAGCTCGAGTTTGGCCCGAAGTATTTGGATCAGCGTCTGTTATCCACGCCTTCGGTCGGTTTGGGACAAGCCCAGCATGAGGTCCTGCGCATGGGTCATATTGCTAAAGAGTCGTTAAACGATGCAGCCAATTACTTTTTTACAAAAAATGAAAGAGTGGGCAACCTGGCCATGCAAAAAGAAGAGCTGATCAATGATCTGGAAAAGAAATCGATCGCCTATTTGGTCAAATTGCAACAAAGCTCACTCAGCCCTCAGGAATCGGGCAAAGCTTCCATGCTGATGCAAGCGATCAACGATATTGAGCGCATTGGAGACCATGCCGAAAATATCGTCGAGCTGGCCGAGTACTCTGTGACCCATAAAGTGGAATTTTCGGATAAGGCGACAGCGGAATTGAAAGAAATGATCGACACGACTGACCAGACGATTGACCAGGCTTTGCAAGCCTTGGCGAATGATGATAAGCCATTGGCCAAAGAAGTGCTGGAAAACGAAAGCAAATTGGATCGCATGGAGCGAGAATTTCGCAAAGCTCATATTCGCCGACTCAATCAAAATATGTGTGACGGCAATGCCGGAGCGGTTTTTTTAGATATGCTCAGCAACTTGGAGCGCATTGGGGACCATGCCAAAAATATTGCCCAGTATGTCCTGTATGGTGAATCGGTGTAAATATTTTTCGAACTTCCGCCTGAAACAGCGCTGATGATTAACCGCACAGGCAAACTGATCAACAAATGACGCCGTCGTTTACTAAGAATTGTCATGGATTTTCCCCGAGCATTCCTTTATGATAAAAGAGATTCGTCATAAGGGAGAGACATCATTCATGTTATTGACAAGCGCTCTGACTTTAGCCGGGGTATCCATTATCTCCAAAGCATATTGGAATACATTCCGCGCCGAATTGAAAACGATAGAAATAGATGCACCGCAAAAGATGCAGTTCGAACGAGCGTTGAAAGTCCTGCATTTAACAGATATTCATGTGGAAAAACTATCGATTAGCCCCGAAAAAGTGGTGGAGCTTGTTGATGGAGAAACGTTTGATTTCATTGCCTTAACGGGAGACTATTTAGATAGAATCAAAAGCATCGATCGTTTCCTCTCTTTTCTGGAAACGCTTGTTCACATTCCGACCCGTCATGGTCTTTTTGCCGTATGGGGCAACCATGACTGGGTCATTGCTGATCATCTTCCCCTTTTAAAGCGAAAAATGGAACAACTGGGTGTACAGGTTTTAGCCAACGAAGCCGTATCCGTCACCCACGAAGGAAAAGCCATTCATATCATCGGCATCGATGACCATCATTCCGGCCACAGCGATGTGCGCCAAGCGTTTGCAACCGTGCCGGAACACGGCTACCGGATGATCTTAACCCATGATCCGCTGATCGTGAAACAGAAAATGCCCGCCTTCGACTATCTCATTTGCGGTCATCTCCATTCCGGGCAAATCTATTACCCCCTGCCGGTCCATTCTCTCAAATGGGGCATCCGTCCCTTTCGCAAACATTTGTCAGGTCTGCAATCCCATCACACGGGTAAAGTGTATATCAGCGGTGGTTTGGGGCAGACGGGCGCCAATCTGCGTTTGGGCTGTCGGCCTGAGATCACCATTCATAAGATTGCGGGCACAAATGGACCCCCAGTTCATGCAAGACTAAAATAGATCGGCAGTTGTGACCATGCCGGAAACATGAAACAGTTGTGCGGATCACAGTTATGATGCTGATGATTTTTGTTTGGCTTTATGGCCCGGAAGTAGGCTGCCGATCAAAAGGGCGATGAAGACAAGCACAATAAAAGCGATGAACACGTTGTGAATGCCGTAGACGAGGACATCACGCAAAACGTTGCGCAGCGTTTCCGGGATTTGTTGGACGCTTTGCCGGCTGATGAGGTCATTCAGTTGCTCGATGTGAATGTTGGCCAGAGCATCGCGTTCTAGCAGATAGGATGTGATTCGCGCATTAAAAAAAGTCCCGAGCAGAGCGGCTCCCATCGTTTGCCCTAAGTTGCGGGAAAACGCATTCGTTGCCGTGGCGACACCACGCAGCGACCAGCCTACAGCAGACTGAACGGAGACGGTGGTTGTCGTGATGACGAGACCAAAGGCGATACCCAGGAAAGCACTGATGAATGGCAGGGCAAAAAGCGGCGTCTCCGCCGTGATCATCGACAGTAACAGCGAGCCGATGAATAGGAAACCGAGGCCAACGATGATCGTCAATCGCATCCCTTTTTTTAACAGCAGCTTTCCGCTCAAGAAGGAACCGACCGTCCACAGAATGGACATCGGCGAGACGGCCAATCCCGAGACCGTCGCACTGTAACCCAGCACCCCCTGGATCCACATCGGCATGTAAACCGAATGGCCGATTAATATAATGGTCGCCATGAATGCGGTCGCATTAGCTACCGATACGGTCCGTAAGCGAAACAGAGAGAACGGGATAAGCGGTTCTTCTACTTTCGTCTCGATCCACAAGAACAAGGCGAGGAACAGCAAGGCCGCCACAAACAGGATGAGCATGATCGGGGACAGCCACTCATGACTTTCTCCCCCTCTTTGAAAAGCGTACAAAAATAAAAACATGCCCACAGCAAAAGTGAGTGCTCCAAAAACATCGATTTTTTTGGGGCTTTTTTCAATATTTTCTTTAAAAAAGAGAACGACCATGATCACTGTGATCAGACCAAAGGGGATATTAATGAAGAAAATCCAATGCCATGTCAGTTGATCGACAAAAAAACCACCAACTACCGGACCGAGCACACCGGATATGCCCCAGACAAGGCTGATAAAACCGAGCATTTTGGCGCGCTGTTCGTACGGATAAATATCCGCTACGATCGTTGATGTCACGGGCAGCAAGGCTCCGGCTCCAATCCCCTGAATGATACGAAAGACGATTAATTGCGCCATCGTTTGCGATAAACCGCACAACGCGGAGCCGATTAAAAAAATAAACGTTCCCGTAATAAATATTTTTTTTCGTCCGTATAAATCCGCCAGTTTACCGAAAATGGGCACGGTGACGGCTGACAGTAAGAAATAGACGGAAAACACCCAATTCATTAAGGGCAAACCGCGCAGATCCCCGACGATAGCCGGCATGGCCGTGCTGACGATGGTTCCTTCAATCGCTGCCAGGAAAGTGGCGATCATCATGGCAGCCATGACAATGCTTCTGTTCACTGTTTCTCCCATTGTGAAGATCCCCCGCAAAACCGTAATAGTCGGATGATACGTCACCTCTCATCACTGCCCCTATTCTATCAGGTCGACAGCACAATAAAAAGGGACCCGTCAAGGCCCCCGTACATGATCATACATTTGTTCATCAGTCAGATGGATACGATACCGATACATTTTAAATTACATTAAAACTTCGGCGCGGTCGTTTTGTTTGATTTGCATCCGTTTGGCCACATATTCAGCCAAATCGACCACCCGGCAGGAATATCCCCACTCATTATCATACCAAGCCAATACTTTCACTTGGTGGTCGCCAATCACCATCGTTGCTAATCCGTCAACGATCGTCGAATGTTCATTGCCGATGAAATCCGAAGAAACCAAAGGTTCTTCAGTGTACTGCAAAATGCCGGACAGCTCTTGTTGGCTGGCTTCTTTCAGCGCGCGATTCACCTTCTCAACACTGACTTTTTGTTGTACATCGACCACCAGATCGACGATGGAAACGTCTGGTGTCGGAACCCTTAAAGCCAATCCGTTCAACTTCCCTTTTAATTGCGGCAATACTTTAAAAATGGCTTTGGCCGCCCCCGTTTTCGTCGGAATGATAGACTGGGCGCATGCCCTCGCACGCCTCAAATCTTTATGGGGATTGTCCAGGTTTTTTTGATCATTCGTATACGAATGAACGGTCGTCATCATTCCCTGTTCGATACCGAACGATTCATCTAATACTTTAGCCAGTGGAGCGAGGCAGTTGGTCGTACAGGACGCATTGGAAATGATGTCGTCACGGACATCATCATACTGACGTTCGTTGATTCCCATCACAATCGTTTGAATGTCCTCGTCTTTGCCGGGAGCGGTGAGGATGACTTTCTTGGCCCCGCTTTGGAGGTGTTTGCTCGCGCCCTCTCGATCGTTAAACTTTCCGGTCGCCTCAATGACGATATCGACCCCTAATTTTCCCCATGGCAATTCCAAAGGATTTCTGGTTGACAACAGTTCAATTCGCTTGCCTGCAACGATTAATGCCTTTTCCTCTATCTCAATATGAACATCATAATGTCCATGAACTGTATCATACTTGATTAAATGAGCCAGTGTCTCCGCAGGATAACTCGCATTAATGGCAACGATATCTAATGCTGAGTCCATCATGGCCTTGCGAAAGACCATCCTTCCTATCCGTCCGAATCCGTTAATGCCAACTTTTGCTGTCATCCGCTTAACCCCTCTCAAATGTGTTATACTATTTAGCTATTACCATTATATTAAGTATAACACTAATTAGCAACTGATAGGGACTAAAAATATGCGCCGTAAACGGTTTGATAACGATGATAAAAATAATGGACTTTAGCGACGTAATGACGGGTTTCTCCGAAAGGAATGCGCTCGATGTGCTCCTCACTTCCATCCCATATCCCATCCGTCAGCCAGCGGTCCACATTCCCCTCACCGGCATTGTAAGCGGCGCTGGCCAGCCACATATTTCCGTGATACTTGTCCAACAGGTAGGATAAATACCAAGTCCCGATCATAATATTTGCTTCGGGATCGCGGATATACGCTTCGGGATCTGCGTTCAAACCGCTTTTTTCGTTGGCCCATCCCGCTGTTTCCGGCATGAGTTGCATGAGCCCCTGCGCCCCTTTTAAGGATATTTGTTGATGGCGGAAATTACTTTCATTTTGAACCACAGCCAAGATTAAAAAGGGATCGACCTTGAATGTTTCCGCCGCCTGTTTCACTTCCTCCTCGTAAGCAATCGGATACATCCACTCCCAAACGAAAGAGCTGTTCATCGCCAAAAAGACAATAAACAGCAGTGAAACGCACAACCATTGTTTCTTCGTCAAAAAGGGAGCACCGTTCATCGCTTGACCTCTTCGCGCCATTGTTTCAAAATGCTGAGCAATTGCTTTTTGGTGCTCTCCAACGTTCCGGAGTTGTCAATATAGGCATCTCCCATGTCCTTTTTTTCTTCCATGGGGATTTGACTGTTTATTTTCTGCCTGGCAAGCGTTTCATCGATCCCGTCCCGATCCATCAACCGTTTGATCTGAATCGGTTCCGGGACATAAACGACAAGGATCTTGTCCAGCGGGTATTCGCGTTTGCTCCTTTCACTTTCAAACAAAAGCGGGATATCCATGACAATGCATTTTTCTCCGGACTGAAGGGCGTCATCAAGCTGCTTCTTCATTTGCGTTCGAATGGCCGGATGGATGATTTGATTCAAATCCATTCGGGCGGTTTGATCACGGAAGACAATGTTGCCTAATTTTTTTCGGTCAAGCGTACCGTCAGCGTGTAAAATCTCCTCTCCAAAACGGTCCACAATTTTATGTAAAGTGGGTTCACCCGGTTCAACCACTTGCCGGGCGACTTGATCAGCGTCGATAATTTTGGCGCCTAAATCAGCCATCATCTTGGATACCGTTGATTTTCCGCTGGCGATCCCCCCTGTCAAACCGATAATCATACGTTCACCTTCCCTCTCGCATCGATATGATTTCGAAAACTCGTCGTTATAGCCATATCATATAAGTTTTGCACAAACCGAACGTTATCAAGATGATTCCCGGCCAGTAACTGAGCTGGTTGATCCATCGCGCGCTGGAAAACATACTTCCAAACTTCATCCCCAAATAAACAAACAAACTGCTCATCGTTCCCATGAGCACCGCACTTAACCATGGGGGGTAACCCATCAGAGCAGCACCCATCCCGGCCCCGAAAGCATCCAAAGAAAGCGCCACACCGAGGATCAACGCCTCCGTAGCGGATATGATCCCCGAGCGGTCCATATCGGCGGTTGCCGGTTTGCGCAAAATTTGAGTGACAAGGCCGAATCGCTTCAAATCCAGCGTCCGGGAACGCTTTTTTACCTTCGTTGCTGAGCATTGATATAAAGCCCAAGTTCCCAAAGCGATCAAAATAAATCCACCGAGTCCTTCCGCCAATCGCGGGGACATGAACCACATGATACTATGCGCCACACCTGTGGCCAAAAAAATCATGGCTGCCGAACAACAGGCAATGATAAAAATCGAGCGAAGCGGAATCCTGATCTTTCTCAAACCGTACGTCAGACCTACACCAAAACTGTCCAAGCTGACGGCAAAAGCCAAGAGAAACAATGGGAACCATTGAAGCAAGACGGCCACTCCCCACCATAGTCTGATGTGATGAATGCTGTTCTTTCATCGATACTATGATATGGGAGCGGAGCAATTTGGGTGCCCTGGATATGGCAACGAAGGAAAATGAGCCCTACGGGCATGAATGGTCAGCGATGCATTCAGGTTGACAACGGGGACAGTAATGGGTGGAACGCCCGGCGACAATCTTTCTCTCGATTTCAGTGCCGCAGTTGGCGCAAGGTTCACCTTTGCGGCCATAAACTTTTAGCATGCGCTTAAATTCACCTTTGATCCCGTTGGCGTAAGAAAAATCCCGAAAACTGTTCCCGCCCAAACGAATGGATGTTTGGATCACTTCAAGCATTCTTCGGTAAATTTTTTGCAATTCGGCTTCGCTCAGCGATGAAGCCAAACGTTCGGGATGAACGCCTTGTTCACCCGGTATCCATAACATTTCGTCACACAAATAATTCCCCAGCCCGGTGATGACGGATTGATCCAGCAACAATGCTTTTATCCGTCGCTGGCGGGGCTTGATTAAAGATTGAAACAGATCAAAGGTGAAAGCTTTCGACAGAGGATCGACACCCGCTTGTAACAACCCTTTGATCGCTCTGTAGTCCCCCTTGGGCACCAAAAAAATATCGCCGAACTTACGCACATCGTGATAAGCCAAACCTTCTTGTTCGCCCTCAAAATGAAAATAAAGATGAATGTGTTTTTGTTTACTATCTTCCGGCCGAAGCAGCTTCAGTTTTCCTGTCATGCGAAAATGGATGACCAATTCCTGCTTGTCACCGATCCCGATTTTTAAATACTTGCCCGTTCGACCGATGTCTCCGATCGTCTCCCCGATCAACCGTGCCTTAAATTCTTCTTGATCATCCGGATGTTTGATGATCCGGGGCCAGAACACGTCCACATCGCTGATTTCTTGGCCTTGAATCTCACTGCGAATCGTCCGGGCAACTACTTCAACTTCCGGTAGTTCAGGCATTGCTCTATCCTCTTTCTTTCGATCCTCTTTTTATTGATGTTGGATCACCCTCATTTTGCATCGTACCAGGTTTTGACGTTGAATCGTCTTCATTTGGCATCGTACCAGGTTT
>CALBTX010000054.1 GCA_937967685.1 uncultured Bacillaceae bacterium
CTGTATCTTGTATTGGCCAGTTTCGGGGAAATTTTTGGGGTGATGAGCATCAATCTTTTTTTGCGCAAAAAAACGTTTGTCCGTCTCCTGCCGATCGGGTTCAGTTTTGGTTTCGGTTTCTTTTTTTTGTCATTGGCCATGAGCAACATTTCCATGGGCACGGCTTATGCTGTCTGGACGGGGCTGGGTGCCGCGGGCGCCGTATTGATGGGTATCCTCTTTTTTAATGAAGCGGCGGGATGGAAACGAATCCTCTTCCTAAGTTGCATTATCCTGGGAGCCGTCGGTTTACGGCTGGTGGAGTAGCCCGGTTAGATCGACAAGCATTTTTTGTTCAATTCCCGACATACTAAACAAAAAACAAGTATGGAGGGAACACAGTGGGCTATCAATGTTTTTATTGTGAGCATGAGATTGAACGAAAACAAGTTCACTTCGTTACTTTTGTCAATGCGGACATTGATCATGTCGAACGGGAGGAGGCGTTATGTGACGAATGTTACCAGGAGTGGCTGGAAGGCATCAAAGAGTAACCGGAAAGCATCGAAGAGTAACTGAAAAGTATCACAGAGTAACCGGAAGGCATCAAAAAGCAAGTTGAAAAAGTTTTCTGCAGCACCGGGGCTCATCGCCGGCAGCGGAATGCCTTCAGTTGGTGGTTTTTCCGCTGCTGAAAGTGCTAATCCACATCATCCTTCACCAATTTGGTTACCCGTGTCGATTCCCCTCTCTTAATTTCTGCGGGCGTCGCCTTTTCATCAAGTTCATCCATTTCCATGCTTACGGCAATGGTAGGCTGTTGTTTTTTATGCCCAGTTTTTTTCTTTTTCCCGTGATGTTTCATGGTCTAACTCCTCCGACTTATATTTGATCGCTTTTTGCATCATGAGAGCTCATCTTTAGAATGGCACTGGAAGTGGTCGTTGATTCATTTTTTTAAAGGCGTCTTGACGAAAATCGAGAATAGATCGAACGGTTTGTTCAGCATGAAATTCCGGCGGGACGGTTCGGCCGCGTGGAAGAGGTGGCGAATGTCGTGCTCTCTGCCAAATATTTGCGCGTTAAAGCTGGAAACCTTGGAAAAGCTATAAGTACAACTGAATACATTTTTATTTCTATAAGGAGATGATTTCAGGTGGCAGAACGTCAGCGAATCCCGCTTCGCCAGCAACGTCAAGTGGAGCGCAGCCGCTTTGAATCACTGACTGAAGATTTTTCGCCGGAAAGGGATTCCGAATTTGCCGGGGAATTTGCCGTCAACAGCCGCTATATCAGGCGCAACTTAAACGGACGCGATCCGCAGGACGAAGCCCGGCGTATTGAAGAGTGGAAACCGACTTTTTAGAAACGTTTTGCTTGAATGAATGATCCTTATTCAACATGAACCGTCAGCCTGTTTCGGGTTGGCGGTTTTAAAAAAAATCGAACGACCCACTTGAAAGTCAAAGAAGGTCAATATATAATACAAGTAAAAGGTCAAAGATAGTCAAAGTCAAACACCTTCTAGAAGTGACAATCACAATCACATCTCAAAAAATCACATCTAGAAGATAATCACTTCTAAGGAAGATGCAAACATTTTTTTATATCAACAGAGTCGCTTGTCAATGTGCATTGACAGTTTCCAGCAATGAACCCAATACATTTCAAAAAAGATGATTTCAGAAAAGAGGAGGAGAAAAGCGATGAAATGTGAACAATGTCAAGTGAGACCGGCGAATATTCAAGTTCGCTTGAGAATCAACAATCATTTTCAGCAACTGCATCTTTGTCAAAACTGTTATCAAAACATTCAAGGGAAGTTGAAATCACCGTCGGCCATGAATGGCTTTGACCACGCCTTTGGTTACCCGTCTATGGATGACTTCTTTAGCGGATTCATGTCGGGTGTGGCAGGCGGCGACGATGCGGGAGTGCCTCCCGAACGGACTGGTCAAGGCGGAAATGGATTATTGGACAATCTGGGCCGCAACTTGAGTCATGCGGCCAAAGCAGGCTTGATTGATCCGGTGATCGGCCGGGATGAAGAAGTGACCCGTGTCATTGAAACGTTGAACCGGCGAAATAAGAACAACCCTGTGCTGATCGGTGAACCCGGGGTTGGTAAAACGGCGATTGCCGAAGGCCTGGCCTTGAAAATCGCTGAGGGCAAAGTACCCAAGAAACTGCAAAACAAAGAGCTTTATTTGCTCGATGTCGCTTCTCTCGTGGCTGATACAGGGATCCGCGGACAGTTTGAGCAACGGATGAAGCAACTGTTTGCCGAATTGCAGGAACGAAACAATGTCATTCTGTTCGTCGATGAAATTCATTTGCTTGTCGGAGCTGGAAAAGCGGAAGGATCCATGGATGCCGGAAACATCTTGAAACCGGCTCTTGCCCGTGGTGAAATCCAGATGATCGGGGCGACGACATTGAAAGAGTATCGCGACATGGAGAAAGATGCAGCCCTGGAGCGTCGATTCCAACCGATCATCGTTCATGAGCCGACACTTGAAGAAGCGGTGGACATTTTGAAAGGATTGGCTCCCCGTTATGAAGAATACCATCAAGTGTCGTTTCCAGAAGAAACGATCCGGGCCTGTGTGCACTTGTCCCATCGTTATATCCAGGACCGTTTCCTGCCCGACAAGGCGATCGATTTGATGGATGAAGCCGGATCGCGAATGAACCTGTTGCACAGTGAGGAAGAACCTGCAAACATTGAAGAACGTCTGCAGCACATCCGCATGGAAAAAGAGAAAGCAACTGAAAACGAACAGTATGAGCGGGCAGCCGAACTGAGGGACGAAGAACAGCAGCTGCAAAAGCAACTGGAAGAAGCTGCTTCCGCTCCCAAAAATGACTGGAAGGACCACAAACCGGTTGTTCAGGTCGAAGATATTCAACGTCTGATTGAACAAAAAACAGGCGTGCCCGTTCGCAAAATACAAGAAGATGAGCAAGCCAAGCTGAAAGATTTTGCCGAACGACTGGCCAAGAAAGTGATCGGTCAAGAAGAAGCGGTGCAAAAGGTAGCCAAGGCCATTCGCCGCAGCAGGGCGGGTCTGAAAGCGAAAAACCGTCCTGTGGCCAGCTTCCTCTTTGTCGGTCCGACGGGAGTCGGCAAAACGGAACTCGCCAAACGGTTGGCCGAAGAACTGTTCGGGGATAAAGAGGCGATGATTCGTCTGGACATGAGTGAATATATGGAAAAACATGCCGTTTCCAAGCTGATCGGATCGCCCCCGGGATATGTCGGCCATGATGAGGCCGGTCAATTGACGGAAAAAGTGCGCCGCAATCCGTACAGCATCGTTTTACTGGACGAAATTGAGAAAGCCCATCCGGATGTACAGCACATCTTCCTGCAAATCATGGAGGATGGCCGTCTGACAGACAGCCAAGGACGAACGGTCAGTTTCAAAGATACGGTCATTATTATGACAAGCAACGCCGGCACGATGGAACAGCACAAAGCGATCGGTTTTGCCAAAGATCAGACCGGTGCTCGGGAAGCCAATCTCTTAAGTTCATTAGGTCAATACTTCAAACCTGAATTTTTGAACCGGTTTGATAACATCATTCCGTTTAAACATTTGCAAGAAGAACATTTGGTGCAAATTGTCGATCTCATGTTGGCAGAAGTGCACAGTAACCTGGCTGAACAGAACGTTTCATTAACGGTGACCGATAAAGCAAAACGAAAACTGGCCGAGATCGGCTATCATCCTTCATTTGGTGCCCGACCGTTGCGCCGCACGATTCAAGAACATGTTGAAGACGGCATTGCCGATGTGCTGCTGGATGACGGGGATGTGCGCAAGGTGGT
>CALBTX010000055.1 GCA_937967685.1 uncultured Bacillaceae bacterium
ACATAAAATTTTGTCATGCTATATTTTAAGTCTTTATTCGGGTCTCAATATTTTTTCGTATTTCAAAAATGAAGAAACCACAAAAAAACAAGCCCCGTTAGCCATAATGGCTGACTGGCAAGGGCTTGACGTACCAAATTGGAGACAAAATGATAAATGCGCGAACATCAATTTTTACATTTTTAACCAGTCAGCGCTGATGATATCCCATCCATTCTGCACCGTTTTCTTTATATTCAGTGCTGATTTCAGCTTATAGTCAGCTCTGACTCATACGAAAGCGGGTGAGAAACGACTGCAAGCGTTCACTTTGCGGATTTTCAAGGACCTCTTGTGGTGAACCTTGCTCAGCAATCACCCCGTTATCCAGAAAAACGACCCGGTCAGCCACGTCACGGGCAAAGTCCATCTCATGGGTGATGATCATCATGGCCGTTTCACCATCCGAAGCGATGTCTTTAATCACTTCGAGGACTTCACCAACAAGTTCAGGATCAAGCGCCGCGGTGACCTCATCAAATAACATGACCTTAGGTTGCATCACGAGCGCCCGGGCGATGGCCACCCGCTGTTGCTGGCCTCCAGACAGCTGGGCCGGGTAAGCGTCGACTTTATCCGCCAGACCGACTTTCTCCAACATCGTCATCGCCCGTTCTTCGGCTTCCTTTTTTGATAAACCAAGCACATGAATGGGCGCTTCGGTGACATTGCGTAATATTTTCATATGTGGAAACAAGTTGTATTGCTGAAAAACCATGCCGATTTTATTGCGCATCTGGCGCAAATGTTTTTCATCAGCCTGTACGAGCCGACCTTTGACTTCTTTATGCCAGAGCGGTTCTCCATCCACTTCGATCATACCGGAAGTCGGCTTTTCCAAAGTCATTAACATGCGGATCATCGTCGTTTTTCCACAACCACTCGGACCGATGATCGCTAATTTTTCTCCCGGAGCAACGGCAAGGTTGATCCCTTTTAATACATCCACATCTCCAAACGATTTGAAAACCTGATCGTAACGGACGATGGGCGTACCTGCAGACACACCGCTTTGAACACCGACACCATTTTCATGGACCGCACTGTTTTCTTGTCCGTTATTGCTTTCACGACCGGTGGGATCTAAACGCTTATCTCGCTTTTCTTCTTCATGCACTTCTTGAGTTGTCATCGGCATTACAGCGTCACACCTCCCCGTTTTTGTTTGCCGTACATACGCTGCATGCTTCTTTCCACCCTTTGGATAAGCAGAGAAGAGGGATAACTTAAGAGCAAGAACAATAAACCGACAATGGTGATCGGTTCGAGATAGCGCCACGTTTCTGAACCGATGATTTTAGCCGTTTGCAACATTTCCACGACTAAAATCGCTGAGAGCAAGGGGGTTTCCTTAAACAGGACGATCAAATAATTGCCGAGCATCGGTACAACAGGAGGAATCGCCTGCGGCAATATAATTCGGACCCAGGTTTGCATCCGCGAAAAATTTAACGCCGTGCTGGCTTCCCATTGACTTTTAGGAATGGATTCAATCCCCGAACGGTATATTTCCGACACGTACGTGCTGTAATGAATCCCCAAACCTAATGCCCCCGTCAAGAAAGGATTGAGAGCAAAACCGATGTACGGTATTTGAGGAAAAGCGAAGAAAAGGAAATACAATTGCACCAGCGGCGGCGTACTGCGTACAAATTCAATAAAACCAACGGCCAGCCAAACGAGCGGCTTGAAACGGGCCCTGCGCAGCAATGTCAACACCAGCCCGAAGGTCAAGGCGATGAGATAAGCGGCCAGTGTTGCGGCAAGAGTGATCCACATCGCTCTGAATATTTCCGGAAAGATCTGCATGGCAAAGTTCCAATCCCAAGTCATCGCGCCGTCACCCCTTTACCAGATCGTTTTTCCAACCAGCGTGCGGTCAAAATCAGGGGCAAGGCGATTAAGAAGTAGAGGATGAGCAACAAAGTATATATTTCAATGACCGCTCCCGTATTGCTGTCTTTGAGCATATTGGCCTGAAAGGTCATGTCGGCCAAAGTGACCAAGGAAACGAGCGATGTTCCTTTGAGCAGCTCGATGGAAATATTGCCAAACCCAGGCAGCATCATGCGGACGGCCTGGGGCAAAATGATCAAACGCATTCGCTGCCAGCGCGTCATGTTTAGCGCGATGCCCGCTTCGATTTGTCCCTGAGGAACGGCCACAATGGCGCCCCGAACAATTTCCGAAGCGTACGCCCCGTAGTTCAATCCGAGGGCGATCACCCCTGCGGCAAAAGGAGTCAACGTGATGCCGAATGCAGGCAAAGCGAAAAAGAAAAAGAACATTTGCACAAGCAGCGACGTGCCCCGAAACAGTTCCACGAATACGGTCGTTACAAAACGCACCATTTTAAAACGGGATACTCTGCCCAAACCGGCGATGAAAGCAATGATGAAAGCCACAGCGGCGGATAAGACGAGAATTTGGACTGTGATGCTTGCTCCGTTCAACAATTTAGGTAAAAACTGGATATACGTATCGATTGCGATGCACCTGCCTTGCTTTCATTGACCATTCGTCCAGCGTTGTCTGACGACTAGCGTTATGGTTCAACTTTGCCAAACATGTTTATCCTCCACAGCGGTCAGCCGTTGTCGTCCCATCCGGCAAATTGTCTTCCGAAAAGCCGAATTGCTCCAGAATTTCAAGTAACTCTCCCGATTCTTCCATCTCTTTCAGGTGCTCATTGTAAGCATCTCTCAACTCCTCATCACCTTGACGAAATGCGGCGGCCCCGTAAGCCATCACGTTTTCGCCATCGATGATCGGCTGCTCAAAATCATCAACCAGTTCCACCGAATCATCGGCTGTTTCAACCGCTTCTCGCGCCGTCGCTTCCGTCATTGTCGTCGCATCCACTCGTCCCGACGCCACTGCCGAAATATTGGATGAAATGGAATCGGACGTTTCAATTTGATCTTCCTGTACGCCCAGTTCACGCAAATAATCGTGTTGATTGGCGCCTGCCATCACGGAGACCTTCACATCCGGGTTGGCGGCAATGTCCTCATAACTGTGCAAATCCAATGGATTTCCCGCTTGGACAATCATCCCTTCACCGTAACGGATTTCCGGTTCAGAAAAGAGGGCCTGTTCACAACGCTCCGGACGGATATCCATACCCGCGGTGACGAGATCGAAGCGTTCGGCCTGCAATCCGGGAATGAGGGAACCAAATTCAACGATTTCGGCATCGAATTGCTCCACTCCCATTTTCTTAAAAATGGCTTTGGCGATTTCCGGTCCTTCACCGGTGACATTCCCGTCTTCATCCTCATAACCGTACGGTTTTTCATTGGCAATGCCGACCTTCACCTTCCCTTCCTCTAAAATTCTGTCCAAGGTCGACCCTTCATGTTCAGCAGCCCCTTCTGATCCTCCGTTGCCGGCATTTCCGGAACTGTCTTCAGCCGATCCGCATGCCGCGACAGCGACGGCCAAGAAACCGGCAAAGATCAAAACCAACATCTTCTTCATTAATCTTTCTCCTCCTCCGCGTCAGCTTGATTTTCTTCTGAAAAAATTAAGCAAATATTGGGTCTTCTCCTAATGTTCTATTATCTTTAGATGCTACCTGTAGATGCCGCTTTGATTGTTTTATGAGATGCCACTTATGTCGTTTAATGATTTCACTCAGCAAATGGATGGGGATAACCCGCAAGAGCAGCCTTGCGGGTTATCGGACTGATTGATGAAGGACAATCATGAAGGCTGATCATGTACCAGCAAGGCGGCTCAACATGCAGCAACGGGTCACATTATTCATCGTCGTCTTCAATGAGTGGATATACGCCGTTTTCATCGTGAACTTCCCGCCCGGTTACAGGAGGGTTGAAGACACACACGGTGCGCATGTCACCTTTAGTCGCCCGCAATAAATGTTTATCATGTTCGTTCAGCGCATAAACGGTTCCGGGCTTAATGTGGTAAACTTTCCCATCCGCCAATGTTTCTACTTCGCCCTCACCTTCAATGCAAAAAACCGCTTCGAGATGATTTTTGTACCAGATATACGTCTCCGTTCCTTCTTTAATTGTCGTTTCATGCAAAGAGAAACCCATGCCGTCTTTGCGCAGTAAAAGTCTGCGGCTGATCCAGTTTCCTCCGTCCACATCATGTTCAGTCCCGATAATATCTTCGATTCTTCTGACTAGCATGTTTATTACACCTCGTATCCTTTGATTACATCTCCCGCACGCAAGCTGAAATACTTTCTTCTAGAATTTCAAGTCCTCTGTTTAATGCTTCGTCTGGTATATTTAAAGCCGGAAACAATTTAACCACTTCACTGTCCGGACCTGACGTTTCCATGATGAGTCCGCGCTCAAAAGCAGCGGAACAAATGCGGTCGGCCAATCCGTCAACATCACTGGCGATTCCAACCATCAATCCCCTGCCGCGCACTTCCCCCTTCATTTGCGGGTATTGTTCAACCATGCGCGCTAGAAAACGATGCACGATTGCTGATTTTTTGCGGACCTCTTTTTCAAGCGTATCGTCTTCCCAAAATTTTAACGCCTCGGTGGCTGTGACAAAGGCAAGGTTATTTCCACGGAAAGTGCCGTTATGTTCACCTGGCGCCCAGACGTCATGCTCGGGCTTAAATAAAGTAATGGCAAACGGTAAACCGTAACCCCCGATGGATTTGGACATACAAACGATATCCGGTTCGATGCCAGCCGGCTCAAAGCTGAAGAACGTTCCGGTGCGTCCGACACCGGCCTGCACATCATCGATGATCAGCATAATATTATAGCGACGGCAAATTTGCTCAATTTTCTTTAACCATTCAAAGCTCGCGGCATTGATGCCTCCCTCACCTTGAACCGTTTCCAGTATGATCGCTGCCGGAAGGGCCACGCCGCTGCCGTTATCTTCTAAGAAACGTTCCAAATAAAGGATCGTATCCATATCGTCGTCCATGTAGTTGGCATAAGGCATAGAAACCGTATTTGTCAACGGAACGCCTGCACCGTGGCGCTTAAACTGGTTGCCGGTGATGGAAAGAGAGCCGAGCGTCATGCCGTGAAAGGCATTCGTAAAACTGATGATCGTCTCTCTTCCGGTCACTTTGCGGGCCAGTTTCAGCGCACTTTCAACCGCATTCGTGCCTGTCGGTCCCGGAAACATCACTTTATAATTTAAATTTCGAGGCTTAAGAATCACTTCATTAAAGCGCTTCAAAAATTGTTCCTTGGCCGGTGTGGCCATATCCAAGCTGTGCGTCAAACCATCGCTGGCGATATATTCGACCAGTTTCTGTTTCAACTGCGGATGGTTATGCCCATAGTTTAACGCGCCTGCGCCGCTGAAAAAATCGATGTACTCCTTCCCGTTGATATCCCACATTTTATGTCCTTGGGCTTTTTTGAAAATGGTGGGAAAACTGCGAATGTAACTGCGAACTTCAGACTCAAGCTCATCGAACACTTTTAACTGTTCGTCAACTCTTGTGAGAGTTTCCATAAAGGTAAGCATACCTCCTAAAAGATTTGTTGTGACCGATAAAGGTCAACCGATTGAACACCAAAGCTTGATAGGGCCAATATTGAACATCAAAGCTCGACAGGGCCTATGCGGAACTTCAATTCAGGCTCGTGTTCTTCTCCCGGAAACAAATCTTCGGAGAAGAATTCCGTGACTTGACACTTCGTATTCAGATCACGGGCTAATCCACGGAATAATGCTTGGGAAGGCTTGTTTGAGGGAGTAATTGTGGATTCAAGAAAACGAACACCTTTACCCGCTTCTCTCTGAAGCAGTTCATGCAACATTTTTTTGCCCACCCCTTTGCCCCGCTGAGACAGATCAACACCGATCTGCCACACAAAGATGACATCCTTGGCAGTGGGGGGACGAAACGCGGTGACAAAACCGACGAGTTGGTCACCGTCCTTGGCGACAAGGCAAGTTTCGGAGAAAAATTTTCCCATCATGAGGTAACTGTAAGGAGAGTTCACATCAAGCACACCTGAATCTTTCACTAACGACCATATATCAGCGCCATCTTCCTCTGTTGCTTCGGTAATGCGCACTTGACCGGACTGACGTTCAAGCGTCACATTCACTGCACTTTTTTGCAAACATATCACCATCGCCTGTTTTATTTTAGATCGACCGTCAGCCATGCTGTCACGGCCGTCTAAGCTCTTACATGTGTTTAATCATAACTTTCTCCTGACAAGACGTCAAAACGGTTTGAGCATGATAAAACAGCTTCGTCCTGTATTATGCTTGCTGAGGTCGAGAGACAATACGTATTTTACATATCCCTGCCATATCATCTATTTTCCTTAAAATTTGACACCTGACGAATGATAAACCCAGTCGGCCACATCGCCAAAAACATCAATCGCTCGGTTCTTGGTGCCTGAATCTTGGTTAAGATTGAGAACGACGATGACATAACGAGGAGTTTGTTGCGGAAAATATCCGGCAAACCAATGGTGAATGTATCCCCCGTTAGCCTGAGCACTTTCAGGGGCGAGTTCAGCTGTTCCCGTTTTTCCAGCCGCTTGCCAATCTTTTTCGCTTAAGCGCCCAGCCGTTCCGCGATCAACGACTTGGGCCAGCAGCCTTTGCAATTGATAGGCCGTGTAAGCTGAAATGGTCTCTCCGGGCGGCTCTTGGTCCTGGAAACGGTAAAACGTACCTCCCGTTTCATATGTGATCTCATTAACCACTTTCACTTGCTGCCTGTGGCCCCCGTTGGCAATCGTCGCCAGCATATTGGCCACGGCTAACGGAGTCACCTGCACGTCCAGCTGACCGATGCCCGTTTGCCGCAAATAGTTTGGATCAGCCAATTCCTCCGCTGTCCTGAATTCATGGAACACTTGTCCGACTTGCTCATCTGCAAGCTGCGCGAAAGAACCAAGATGGAACAATTCTTCAGTCGACCAACCAACACGGTCCAGCAAACCAAGTTTTTCGGCATATGCGGTGAGCCGTTCGGCCCCCAGCTGTTCGGCCAATTGGCCAAAAACAATATTGCACGATTCGGCAAACGCTTGCTCAAACGTGAGCTGCCCATGCCCTTCCTCCTGCCAGCAATGAAACGGCGTGCCTTCCAGGACACCTGCACATGTAAATGTTTGCCCAAATTCGGCCAACCCTTCTTCGAGTGCGGCAGCGGCGGTCACGATTTTAAAAACTGATCCGGGTGCATAGCGAACGAGCGCTTTATTTTCCCACGCCTCACTCATTTGAGTCGTGTCAACCACCTGCGGTCTGCTGGCCATGGCCAAAATCTCCCGAGTGTCAATATCGAGGATCAGTGCCGTCCCTTCTTCAATACCGCGCCTGTCCAGTGCGTTTTCCACCGCCCTTTGCCAAGCAAAATCGAGCGTCGTTTGGACATTCAAGGGATAAAAAGGATTATGTCCGGACGAATATTTGATCCCCATCCCCTGCAACAAATTCCCCTGCCCGTCAACAAAATAGGACAGTGTCGTCGGATCCATGCCCTGCAAAAATGATTCAAACGTGCGCTCCAAACCGCTGATGCCGACCAAACTGTTTTCCTCGAGCCATCCTTGACGCAACTCTTCGGCGTACTGAGCCTTCACCCATTCCGCATTTTCGCCGATAAATCCGATGAGATGCCGTGCCGCCAACTGTTCATCGTCATACCTTAATTCGTAAGGGACGCCTAATATGCCGGGAATGTCCAGACGGTTGATCTCTTCCGCCTGTTGTTCGGTCAAGCGCAAAAGATCTCCGCCCTGATGATAGACACTCGGTTCTTGCACCGTTTCCAGATCGGCCATGAACTCTTCAGGCGTTAATTGCAACTGTTCGGCCACTTTTTCTATTTGAGTTTCATCTATAGCAACCTGCTTGGAAACAGGATAAAGCACTAAAACATAAATGGATGCACTTGTAAAATCATGGCCATGCCGGTCTGTAATCGCTCCCCGACCGCTGTCCAAGACCAGTTGCTGTTGACGTTGTCCAACGGCCTGTTTGATTAAATTAATGTCGTGACGGGAAAAACTTTCTGTTCCCACTAATTGAATATAGGCCAAACGGCTTAAAAGAAGAAAGATGACACCCGTAAAAACGACCAGCAACCAGATGTGCCGCTGCAAATGCCGTCCGTTCATTGGACTCACCCCCTCGCTATCCTCTGGAAAATTCAGCGAACATCACTATCTTCATTGTGGACAAGTCGGCACAAAAAAAGACGCTGTCAATCGTCACAGCGTCTCTCATCATCCTGGTTCGCTATGTCTTTCAGTGTCAAACCCGCTATGCTTAATGCACCCTGTTTATGATGAATCGCGTTATGGTGCACCACATTTTGATACATGGTGTTTTGGTGCACCGCGCTTTGATGCACCACATTTTGATGCACCGCACTTTGATGCATGGCGTTTTTGGTGCACCGCGTTTTAATGCATCGCGTCGTCTTTCGGGGGTCTTCCTGATTCACTTAACGTATTTCGAGAATCTTCACTTCCATGTCTCCCCCTGGTGTTTGAATGACCACTTTTTCTCCTTGACTACGGCCAATCAAACCTTGGGCCATCGGAGAATCGTTGGATATTTTGCCGGCCAACGGGTCGGCTTCCGTTGTACCGACGATCGTGTATTCTTCTCTTTCTCCGTCAGGCAACTCTTGAAAGACGACCGTTTTCCCGACGGAGACAACGTCCGTTTGACTCTGATCGGTCTCAATGATTTTTGCATTGCGAATCATTTTTTCCAACTGGGCGATTCTTGATTCGACGAACGCCTGCTCATCTTTAGCTGCATCGTATTCGGAATTCTCGCTTAAATCGCCGTAACTACGAGCCGCTTTGATTTTCTCCACGACTTCCTTCCTTTTTTCCGTCACCAAATACTCCAGTTCTTCCTGTAATTTACGCAAACCTTCCTCAGTGACTAAAGTTTCTTTTTCCGCCATACGTCCTCCTCCTGTAGATCAGCATTTCTCTCTGGCCAACATGATAACCCATGTTTTCCAAATGGAACCGAGCGTTCATTATTAACGCTGAAAATCCGCTTAACCCTCTTCATTTTCCCCTTCGCTTCCATCTTCGCTTTTCTGTTCGTTTTCTCTGCTCAAGCGGTCATTTTCCTGATGTTCTTCATACGTTTCTGCAAAATAATGCTCGCCGGAACCGTCTTTTTTCGTCACATAATATAAGTAATCGTGTTCTGCCGGATTTAAAGCAGCCATGATCGATTTTAAGCTGGGCACCGCAATGGGTCCCGGGGGTAAATCTTCGTATTGATACGTATTATATGGATGGTCCATTTGCACATGTTCGTTCAAAAGACGTTCGACATGTTCATCCAGGGCATACTGGACCGTTGCATCCACTTCCAACAGCATTCCTTTTTCCAAACGATTATAAATTACCCCGGCAATCATTTCCCGTTCGGCATCGACCGCCGCTTCCCGTTCGACGATGGAAGCCAATGTGACAATTTCGTACATCGTCAATTCATGTTCTTCTGCCGCTTCCTGCCATTGTTCACGATAAACCGCCTCAAATTGCTCTAACATCTTGCGGATGATCTCTTCCTCTTCCGTATTGGCATACACATCATATGTCTCCGGATATAAAAATCCTTCCAGGCGATAATCCCTTCCCTCAACCTCATCGGGAATTTCGGAAACGAAAGTCACATCGCTGAAATCACCCTCGTTAACCAAACGTAAAAATGTCTCCTTGTCAACCAACCCCTCTTGAGACAGATGCTCGGCGATCTGTTCGACGGTGTATCCTTCGGGAATGGTAAACCGGACGGTGTCCTCATGTAAAATCCCTTCCTGCAGGTGCTGGATGATCTGATCCAATTCCATGCTTGGCGATAAATGATATTTTCCGGCTTGAAAACCGCTCTCATTCTTTAAACGAACATAATAATAGAAAATCCTCTCGTTATGAATCAATCCGTTTTCCTTCAATATGGAAGCAATCTGGGCCGTCGAGGAACCGAGCGGAATTTCAATTTCAACCTCTTCGTCGGATTCAGGATCGACCGGCTGCAGCTGGCTATAAACATAGTATCCCCCACTTGCCGCAATTATAAGACCTAAGAAAAAGATAATTCCCAAAGTAATCAAAACAACCTTCGTTCCTGAAAACGAATATGCTTTAACAAACTGTTCATCGTCAAAATATTCTTCTTGTTTAAGTTCCCCCTGTTTATCGATGGCATGTGCGTTTTCCGGATAATCGTCCTCGGGCTGTTTTTCCTGGGCATGTTCTTTGTCGAGATGATCTTCCTCTTGGTGTTCTTCTTCTTGATGTTCTTTCTCTGGATGTTCTTCCTCTTGACGACCTTCCTCTTGATGCTCGTCTCCCGGCTGTTTTTCTGGATGTTCTTCCCCCGGGCGTTCTTCCTCCGGCAAGTCTTTTCTTGATTTCTCGCGGTCAGACATGCACACTCCTCCTCTCGCCATCACCCATTATACACCAAAAAAAGCCATCATGTACTTTGATGGCCTTTCAAGTCTTCGTCTTCTAAAACCGTTTGAAACGTCGATTCGACGATATCCCATTCCTCATCATCTTCAATCAAATAAAGTGCCAGCTCTTCATTATCTCCTTCTTCATAACGAAAGGCGTACACTTCATCAACTTCCGGATCGCCTTCTTCAGGAATGACCAGCATGTATTGCTTTCCCGTTTGTTCAACATCAAACTTGAAGAGCACTTCAAAAACTTCTTCATTCCCTTCCTGATCGGGAATGATCACTCTTTCAACTTCTTCTTGATCAGACATGTTTAACACCTGCTTTATGATCTGTTTTGAGCGTCCAGGTAACTTTGCAAAATCAATGTAGCCGCCATTTTGTCAATCGCTTGCTTTCTTTTCCTGCGGCTGACTTCCGCTTGGACAAGAACGCGTTCCGCGGAGCGGGTCGATAGTCTTTCGTCCCACAGTTTGACGGGGAGATCAAACGCTTTTTCCAGCTGTCGGGCGAAGCGCTGGCACTCTTTTCCCATCTCTCCGATGCTGCCGTTCATGTTTTTAGGCAGCCCGACGATCACTTGGCCCACTTCAAACCGCCGGATCAGTTCTGCCAGACGGTGCAAATCTGCTTGTAAGGATCCCGTTCGGCGGATGACTTCCACTCCCTGAGCCGTCCACCCCAGCTCGTCACTGATGCTGACGCCGATCCTTTTCTGCCCGACATCCAGACCCATGATTCTCAACTTTTGTCTTCATTCCCGTGGTTTTTCAAATAGAAGCTGACCAATTCTTCGATGAGTTCGTCCCGCTCAAGTTTACGAATGAGCGTCCGGGCATTTTGATGTCTGGGAATGTATGCCGGGTCACCGGAAAGTAAATAGCCGACAATTTGGTTGATCGGGTGGTAACCTTTATCCTCCAGGGCCCGGTAAACATGAAGCAATACTTCATGCACATCCGCGTCCACCTTTTCCCCTTTCACATTAAATTTCATCGTCCGATCCATTGAACTCATCGTCAGTCCCCCCATCCTATCACCCCTCCTGGGTGAATTTTCCAACGTTGTCCCTTTTCTTATTGTAAACCAAAACTTACGATTGTAAAACGGATTTTAGCAAATCTGGAACAATATTCAAGGCGCTGGACAGCTTAGCCGGTTCTTTTCCGCCCGCTTGGGCCATGTCCGGGCGTCCGCCGCCCCCTCCGCCACACCGGGCGGCGACTTCTTTAATCAATTGACCGGCATGGAAGCCTTGGGCGATTAAATCGTTGCTGACCCAGGAGACGAGAAGCACTTTTTCACCGGCAACAGCCCCTAAAATGACGACGCCGGATTCAAGTTTTTGTTTCAACTCATCAACCATTTGCCTGAGATCGTCCATATCCGCAGCGTTCACCTTAGCAGAGATGAGGGAGATGCCGTCGATATCGCGCACTTGATTGATCAGTCCGACTGCTTCGATATGACCAAGTTTTGCCTTTAACGATTCGTTTTCTTTTTCCAATTCCTTGATGTGCGACTGCAAGTCCTGCGCTCGTTTAGGCAGGTCGGCAACGGTCGACTTTAACGTTTCAGCCACCGTTTTCAATAAAGTCTCGCGTTCGTTCAAATGGCGGTAAGCTTTCTCGCCGGTGACCGCCTCGATGCGTCTCGTGCCCGCGCCGATGCCTGTTTCGGCAACGATTTTGAACAAACCGATTTCCGCTGTGTTCCGCACGTGGCAGCCGCCGCACAGCTCCAGGCTGTAATCACCGACTTTAACGACGCGCACCGTGTCCGCATATTTCTCCCCGAACAGCGCCATGGCGCCCATCGCCTTCGCTTCTTCCAGGGAGCGCATCATCGTTTCCACCTCAAGCTGTTTCCAGATGTATTTGTTGACGATTTGCTCAATTTTGTCCAGCTCTGCAGCGCTCAGCGCATGAAAGTGCGTGAAATCAAATCGCAGGCGGTCCGGGGCCACCAGAGAACCGGCCTGATTGGCATGTTCACCCAGCACATCTTTCAGCGCCTGGTGCAGCAAATGAGTCGCCGTATGGTTTTTCACCGTTGCTCTGCGTTGATCCGCATCGACTCGGGCCCAAACGAGATCTCCTTTGCGCAAGTGCCCTTCGCTCATGCGGCCGATATGGATATGCTGACCGTTTGGTCCTTTTTGCACGTCTTCCACCTGAAAACGGGCCTTGTTCAGTGTCAACGTCCCCCGATCGGCAACTTGTCCCCCGCTTTCGGCATAAAAAGGGGTCTGATCCAGGATCACTTGACACGATTGCCCGGCCGAAACGAAATCCACCAACTGATCGTCTTGAATCAGGGCGACCACTTTCGCCTCGGCTTCCAAACGGTCGTAGCCGACAAAAGCACTTCGCTCGGTGAGCGACGTTAAGACGCTGCCTTGCACCTGCATGCTGTCCACATTTTCACGCGCTTCCCTCGCTCTTTCGCGCTGGGCCTTCATCTCTTCCTCAAAAGCGGCCAGGTCGACTTCCATCCCCTGTTCGGCGGCAAAATCTTCCGTTAAATCGATGGGGAACCCGTACGTATCGTACAATCTAAACGCTTGTTTTCCGGAAATGATCGTTTTTCCTTCTTCTTTCAGTCTGCTGATCATATCAGCCAACATGTTCAAACCTTCATTCAATGTTTCGTGGAAACGCTCTTCTTCCGTTTTAATCACTCGGGCAATAAAATCCGCTTTATCTTTTACTTCAGGATAATAAGCTTGCATAATCTCACCGACGACCGGCGGCAGTTCAAACAGAAACGGTTCGTTCACCCCGAGCACTTTTCCGTAACGCACAGCCCGCCGTAAAAGCCGCCGGATGACGTAACCCCTGCCTTCGTTTGACGGCAGGGCACCGTCGCCAATGGCAAAACTGATCGTCCGCACATGATCAGCGATCACTTTAAAGGCCACATCCAGTCCCGCATCTTCTCCATACGTTTTGCCGGCCATTCGTGCCGTTTTTTGAATGATCGGCTGAAACAGATCGGTATCAAAATTGGTCGGTACATTTTGAATGACGCTCGCCATCCGCTCCAAACCCATGCCGGTGTCGATGTTTTTTTTCGGCAGCGGCGTATAACTGCCGTCCGGATTATGATTATATTGAGAAAAGACGAGATTCCAAATTTCCAAATAACGCTCGTTTTCTCCGCCGGGGAACAGCTCAGGATCTTGCGGATCATCGCCGTATGCTTCTCCCCGGTCATAAAAAATTTCCGTATTCGGTCCGCTCGGCCCTTCACCAATATCCCAAAAATTATCTTTCAGGCGAATAATACGCTCTTCGGGAAGGCCGATTTCATGATGCCAAATATGAAACGCTTCATCATCTTCGGGATGAATGGTCACGGACAGTTTCTCCGCTTCAAAACCGATCCACCGCGGGTCGGTGAGAAATTCCCAGGCCCAATGAATCGCTTCCTTTTTAAAATAGTCACCGATCGAAAAATTGCCCAGCATCTCAAAAAAAGTATGATGGCGGGCCGTTTTGCCGACATTTTCAATATCGTTCGTTCGAATCGACTTTTGCACATTGACAATGCGGGGATTGTCCGGGATGATCCTGCCGTCAAAATATTTCTTTAATGTGGCCACCCCGCTGTTAATCCATAACAAGGTCGGATCATCATAAGGAATCAAAGAGGCGCTCGGTTCCACCTGATGCCCTTTTTCTTGAAAGAAGTCCAAAAACATCTGTCTGATCTCGGCCGAGGACAACTTCTTCATCATCTATACCTCCTAAAAAAACTCTTTCTTCCCATGGGTCATGTTTGGGACGAAAGAGTTGCACTCTCGCACAGGGACATTATGACGTTATTATAGCGATAAGGCAAAGAACCTGTCAATCTTGGGAAGTGTCTTGCGACGGATCGCTTCTATGGGTCCGATACCTCCTGACGTGCAGCACGGTATTGACAATGATCACTTTGAGCACGACAAAGACAGGGACGGCCAAAATCAGACCGAGCACGCCCCCGATTTCCGCCCCGATCAGCAAAGAGAATATAATCATCACGGGGTGGATGCGCAGCCTTTTGCCGACAATATACGGACCGAGCAAATTTCCCTCCAACATTTGAATGACAAAATTGACCAAGACAACCCATATGATCAAGGAGGGGTCCGTGAGGAGCGCCACCAGAAGGGCGGGCGCCGCACCGATAAACGGACCGAAATAAGGAATGACGTTCATGATGCCAACAATGGAAGCCAAAAACAGCGGATAGGGCAAACCGATGAGGTAATAGCCCGCTCCCGCCAGCATACCGACGATGAAGCTAACGGTGATTTGTCCGCGAATATATTGGCCGAGAGAACGGTCAATGTCTCTCCATAAAACGAAAACGCGTTTTCTCATTTTGCGCGGGACTAAAAAATAAACCGATTTTTGCAGTCCCTCCACATCCCGCAAGAAATAAAAAGAAAGAAAGGGAACAACCACCAAGGTAAATATATTGCCAAACCAGTTCGCCACGGCCAAAATCATGTCTTGAAATTCCCGGCGAATGCGGTGCTCTAAACTGTCGTTGACTTGATCAAGGGTCCTATGTATCCCATACGGAAGCTGTTCAATCTGACCGTCCATCAGTTGCAGCCAGTGGCCGATCTGTCGTTCAATGCGGGGCAATTCTTCAACCAATTCCTTGACCTGGGACACAAAAACGGGCACACCCTTCCAAAAGATGATTGAAACGATGCCCAGCATAAGCAATAGTAAAAGAATGATCGCATGGGTCCGTTGTAAATGAAATTTCATCAGAGCGTGCACCAAAGGATTGAGGAGGTAAGTCATGATCATGGCCAAAATTAAAGGCGTGGCCACCGTTTGAAACAAGTGCCAAAGCGGCTCTAAATGGGGACCAAGCAAAAAGAGCAAATAGGCGGCGATAAGCGCCAAAACGATGCTGCCTGTTCCGATTAAGGTGCGCATGGAGAAAAGTACATGCATCGGTGTGTCCTCCTCAAAAAGCCAGCCCTTCCTCCGAAGAGGAAAGCCTGGCTGCTCTCTGGACTCATGGGCCATCCTGTTTGCAAAAAAATGCCAAATGGAACTTTTTAGAAGGCAATGATTATATTCTGACCCGTCTGCGCAACCTGTGCACCATGTGCATCATGCTGTCATAAACATCATCGACCATTCCATTTGTCATGCGACCAAGTCGTCTCAGGCCACTGGGGCGCATCCTCCTTCTCATCCAGCGCAAAACGGTCAATGACAATCCCGCAATGGCGAGCCAGGAGGTCATTCGTCTATTCATGACAAATCCCCCAACCTTTCACGAAGTTCGGACTTTCATCTCTTCTTCATCAAACAAATCATTGAGAGAACTTAAAGTCCCGTCTTCTTCAATTTGATACACATCAAATTTGTCTTCTTCCAGGGAGAATTCAATGAAACATCCCCAGCAATAATACTGGTGATTGCCAATTTTACCGATATCTTTACGCTTGCAATTGGGGCAATATAATTGAGACACCTTCATTTCCTCCTATAGGGTACATCCGTTTACGGACGGAAGTCAGCATGCGGAACTGCAGAACTTTGGTGAATGACAAATGCGTCTTTACCAAACATGATTTTGTCCGGATGCTGTACGACGTGCCGCCCTTCCGTTAAATCAGCCAGAAAACCGTCCGATATTTCGTACCCTATAATATTTCCCATTTTTTCCTGAAAGTATACATCTTCCAGGATCCCCAATTGCTTTCCATTGGAGGTGACGACCGGATGACCCGTCATGTGTTGGTCCCCTTTAAAAAGCGCATACCATTGTTTAGATTTGTCTTCCGGTAAAGGTTCAGGGGCACCATTGGCCATCACCAGATCTTCGCCGATGGAGTGAATACGCGTGACCGGTAAAAATGGAGGGGCACCAAACCATTGTTTTTTTTCCAACAGCAGTCCTTGAAGCCGGCCTTCCCGATCAAAAAACAGATCGGAGACGACACCGATCATCTCCCCGGAGTGGACGTCCATCATTTGAGCGCCAACGATATCACGGGCCCTGCGCACGGAAAACATCCTCCTTTCCGTACGTTCCTAGTATGCCGTTGAAAAGCATCAATCATGACTAGGATTACTTTCCAAGCCGGGGAGCCATTCCAGCAAAGTGTCTTTTAACGACGTATGGCGCTCAGCCACATCATGACGACGGACCGCATATTCAAGCGCCTGTTCCTCACCGCAGAGGATCAAATACTCTTTGCTCCTCGTGATGGCTGTGTAAATCAAATTTCGGCGCAGCATGCGAAAGTATGAGCGAACAACAGGGAGGACGACAATCGGAAATTCGCTGCCTTGCGCCTTATGGACCGAACAACAGTAAGCCAACGTTATTTGCTGAAAATCACTGCGGGAATAGGTCACTTCTGTCCCATCAAAAGAGACGACAAGCTGATCTTGCTTGTCGACACTCTCCTTGGAAAAAACAATGGCGCTCACCTCACCGATATCCCCGTTATAGACACCTTCCTCAGGGTTGTTGACCAGTTGTAACACTTTGTCCCCCACGCGAAACGTCTGTTCTTTGAAACGCAATTCCCGCTTGTTTTCTTCAAGCGGATTAAATTCTTCCTGCAACGCTTTGTTTAAGGCATCAATGCCTGCTTCACCCCTGTACATCGGGGCTAACACTTGAATATCTTTTGGCGTGTATCCTTTGCGCATGGCAGCGGAACAGACCTGGCGGACAACTTCGACAATGCCGGCGCTGTCCGCAGCAAAAAACCGTCTGTCCGCCTGAGGATCGGACAAGTGCTCCGGCAACCGGCCCTGTTTGATCTCGTGCGCGAGCGTAATAATGGAAGAACCTGAAGATTGGCGGAAAATATCTTTCAGTTCCACGACCGGCACACGGCCACTCTCCAATAAATCCTTTAACACCTGTCCGGGGCCAACGGATGGCAGCTGATCTTCATCGCCGACCAAGACGACCTTCATCCCCGCCGGCAGCGTTCGAAACAGCTGATTGGCCAGCCACTGGTCCATCATCGATGTTTCATCGACAATGAGCAAACGTCCGGAAATCGGATTATCTTCCGTATGTTCAAACGTCTGCCCTCCCTGCCAGCCCAACAAACGATGGATGGTGACGGCCGGGATCCCCGTCGCCTCCTGCATTCTTTTCGCCGCTCTTCCGGTCGGCGCCACTAATATGACGGGAAACGGTTCACCCTTGTGCGCATATTCTTTCGGATCGAGTGACATCCCGTGAAGATCGGCGTAAATCTCACAAATACCTTTGATGACGGTCGTTTTCCCTGTTCCGGGACCACCGGTTAGAATCATGATCGGGGATTGAAGGGCTTTTTCAATCGCTTCCCTCTGACTCGGCGCATAGGCGATCCCTAAACGTTCTTCCAATGAACCCAGCGCAGCGTAAAATTCACGGCGATCCAGCTCCTCCCGGGATGTTTGCAACAGCTCCTTCACTTTCCTGGCGAAACCTTTTTCCGCAAAAAAGAGGGAGGGTAAATAAATGCGTTCTTCCTCAATGATCAGTTTACCTTCTTCCCCCAGTTCAATCAGCTGACCGGCGATCATTTCTTCATCGATCTGAACGCAGCGGGCTTCACCTGCCTCGTCCAGCTGACCGTCCGGTCTGTCTTCTCCGCTTTCCGCGTTCAGTCTTTCGTTCACTTCTCTTACAAAATCTGGCAATGGGAAAAAGACGTGACCGTTCTGTTCCGCTTGTTCCCACAAAAAATAAATACAGGCGGCCCTGATTCGCAGCGGCGAGTCGCGTTCGATGCCCATCGCCCGGGCAATCGCATCCGCACGCCGAAACCCGATGCCTTTAATATCTTCAATCAGCTGATAAGGATTGTCCTGCAATACGTCCAGAGCCCGTTCCCTATACTCGCGGTAAATTTGGACCGACAAAGCCAAACCGATGCCGAATTCACTCAGCTTGACCATGATCTGTTCCAGTCCTTGGTGTTCGAGCAAGCGTTCATACAACGTCTGCCGCGTTTTTTCCTGCAGTTTCGGCACTTGCTTCAACACTTCCGGATTTTCCAAAATGAGCTGAATCGCGTTTTCCCCCAGTATATCGACGATACGGGAAGCCGTTTTGGGACCGACTCCCGGAAACAAATCGCTCGCTAAATAATGTATCAGTCCTTCTTTCCCGCGGGGGATGTCCTTCCTCAAGTGATCCACCTGATACTGCCTGCCAAAGCGGGGGTGATGCGTCATTTTTCCCCAAAACGTGTAAACCTCCCCTTCAAACAGGGAGGGATAGTACCCAACGACGGTGATCTGCCGGTCCTCTATATTTTCCGTCGTTTCAATAATGCGGATTTTGGAGACTGTATACAAATTTTCCGGGTTGTGATACACTTCATGCACCAGTCTGCCTTTAATATAGGCCCGTTTTTCATCAAATAAAGCGAAGGATGTTTGGATCGGCTCCATCCTCGGCTCTCCTTTAATCCTTTTTCGATCGATCATCATCTGTCG
>CALBTX010000056.1 GCA_937967685.1 uncultured Bacillaceae bacterium
ATGATATAATAGATCATATCTAATGTTATAAGAGGTAGCAAGGATGAAATATAAGGGTCTGATTGTTTTATTTATACTCACTTTGTTCATTTCGGCTTGCAGTTCCAATACAGAACAATCACATCAATCGCATTCTTTTAATGGGGATTTGCAAGAAAAAACTACTTCTACTGATGTTTTACCAGCCTTTTTGAAAGGTCATAGTGAAGAGATCGGCTTGGTGTATCAAGCTGCTGGTAAATCAACAGAATTGTTACAATGGATTCCTTGTTATTGCGGTTGCGCAGATAGCGCAGGGCATAAAAGTAGTATGAATTGTTTTGTGAAAAAAATTAATGAAGATGGTTCTGTAGTCTGGGATGACCATGGAACTCGTTGTGGTGTTTGCTTACAAATCGCAGCGGAATCCATTAAAATGAAACAGGAAGGCAAATCTATAAAGGAAATTCGCCATTACATTGATGAAAAGTACAAAGTAGGATACGCAAAACCAACTAATACTCCAATGCCTTTATAATAAATAAACCTCACTTTTTCGAAAACGAAAGGTGAGGTTTTTTATTTTGCTTTTATACGAAAATGTCCCCCCTAAAAAGCAAAAAAAGGACGGACTTCGGTTAGTTGAAACAATAACCAAAATATGGAATTTACTTAGGCGACTTCATTGGGTTCAATCGTTACTTTGAAGCCTTGGGATTCAATTCTCTTGATCCAATAATCCACTACTCGTGATTGATCTTGTAAGTAATCCCATCCAAACTCTTGGTAGGTGATGTTATTTTTCAGCATGTGGTATATAATACGTAGTATGAGATGAGCCGTAGCCATTGTAGCTTTTTTCTGTTTCTGGACACGATAAAAAAAACGAAGCAAGACGAGTGCCTTTGGATTTACTCGCGGCCCAAGCTGCTTGGCAAAGCACGGCTTTCAAGCTCCTGCATGTCGTACCCGATTTCTGCCAGGATGACCGCCGCTGCATCCTTTTGAATTCCGGGAATAGTGCTAAGTTGTTCAACTACATTTTGATATGGAGTGAGTAGCCTATCGATCTCCGCCTCTATAACCGCCATTTGTTCTTCAAGATACCTCAAATGATCCAAGTGCATTCCAATTAGTTTTCGATGATGAGCTCGAACTCGACCATTTAAAGCCTCTACAAGTTGCGGAACTTTTCTTTTTAGCGATGTCTTGACTAGATCTTTTACCTGGTCTGAACTTAGCACTTCACCGTACACGATTGATTCCAGCAAAGCTCTTCCGGATACGCCGAATAAGTCACTCACATATGTGGCCAACTTGATGTTGGCATCCTGTAAAATCTTGTGTATTCGGTTTTTTTCCGCCGTAGCGTCACCCAGCAACTTTCTGCGATAACGAGTGTAATCGCGCAGATCCCGTATCTCTTCTGGCGGAACAAAACTAGGAGTGATAAGCCCGCAACGGAGTAATTGAGCAATCCAAGCCGCATCATGTACGTCCGTCTTTCGACCTGGAACATTCTTGATTCGTTTAGCGTTGGCCAATACCAACGTAAAACTCCTTCAAGAACATTCCATACCGGTTTCCAGTATACCCCTGTGCTTTCCATGGCGACATGTGTACACTTGTATTGATGGAGCCAATCATGAAGTTCAAGCAGTCCTTTAGTAGTGGTAGAAAACGTCTTGATTTCTTGCTTTGGTTTTCGGTCCAAAGGACCATACATGATACATGCTACCACCGTCTCTTGATGAACATCCAGTCCGGCACATCGTTCTAATAATGCATCCATCCCACTCATTCCTCCTTAAAGAAATCATGCGGGCCATGCACCCTTGAGCAAAGTATTTTTATACACGTACTCATGGTAACAATCTCGGTACTCGTAGGTGCAGTCGGTCGGTTTGGGACTCGGGGTTTTGACCACCAAAAAAGTATCGGCCTGTGACCTGCTAATTTAATAATAAATTAGCTGGTGAACAGGCCGATACACATTTTCATTCATTGTGGTGGCCGTCAGGCCATGTTAGTTTGGGACAACAAGAGACTGCTAATTCGATCCTGATTTTTGGTTCCGAAAAAATCTGGCTGTAATGCAAAGCTTTATTGAACATCGTTCATTATTCAGAGGATACTATGACAAGTAGATTGGCGGTGAAAATTTTTATCAGTTTAAGATAATGTCCAATACAAAATAATATCATTAACACCTATGATAACTAGTACAATCCCCGCTATCACCTGGATAACCCGCCCTATTTTCTTTGATCTTTTTAAAACCTTCTGATCCAACCCCATTCCAAAGGCCAATCCAAGAAATAGTAACACCGGGATAATCGTACCGATGGAAAACAGAAAAGGAAGAGCAAGTCCATAACCGGCTGTATTTAACATTAAAGGGGTGAGTAAACCAAAAAATACGAAAAACATGGTTGGACAAAAAGCGAGTGACAACAGAACGCCTAAAGCAAAGGCCTTGGTGTTTCCCGATAAATGATCTATATAACTTCTATAATTTAGTAATCGTTCGGTAAATAGTCCACGTACCTTAATCCATCCGATAAAATAAAGACCAGTAACCAATAATACAGGACCTGTTATCTTCCGCACGACTTGAAAAACCGGTATAGTTAACGCTTCTAGCTCATTCCCAATCCCAATGATCAACATTCCTAATAAAAAATAAACCAATGTCTTGCCAATAAAAAACTGATGACTTCCGTTTGCCACTTCTTGCCTTGTACCATTCGATTCGTTGTATATGAAATGGCCCCCATATTAGCCGAAATTTGACATGGGGCGACCGCTCCGAGTACACCTAACAATAATGCTCCAAGAACTGGTGTTTGCTGTGAATAATACAGGATCCGTAATGGTTCACTGATAAAAGTTAGTAATTGAGAAAATTGAATATACCAATCTGCCATGACAACACCTCTTTAAATCTAGATCTCACTGGCTTTCATCTATCGGCTAAGATTGGCGTTTTATTATTCTATATATGAAATAGATGACCGCAGCCCCAATAAGCGGCAATCCTGCCCACATACAAATCATAAATAACGTATGAAGATAATGCCCTAAAGTATTTGGAGTCAATAACCAGGTTGCGGACATCGTTAAGCAGCATAGACCAATGATGACAAGGACAATGGCAATAACCCATTCAATCCATCTCATTGTTCTTCTCTTCCGTCCCTGTTCTGGTTGGCGGGAAACAAAATCTGGAAGCGAGTCCCTTTCCCTACTTCACTGAACACGGATATCGTTCCCCCTTGCATATCGACCAACTGCTTGACAATGGCCAGTCCTAATCCTGTCCCTCCAAAGTCTCTGGAACGAGATTTCTCCACTCGGTAAAAACGTTCAAAAATATAGGGCAACTCGTCTTCCGGAATGCCTTTACCCGAATCCTCTATGCTAATCATCAGATCTCCAGATCTTGCACGTTCAATCCTTATGCCGACCCATCCGTGATCAGTATAGCGAAGGGCATTATCCAGTAAATTCGTGACGATTTGTTCCATGCGCAAACCATCCACATTAATAAGGGGCAGGTTATCCTGTATATCGACCTTTAACTGCAAGCCTTTCTTTTTTGCCTGTAATTCTACTCGGGGAAGAATCGTTTCTATCATTTCACGCATGTCTATCCATTCTTGGTTAAGTGTCATTTTCCCCTCTTCCATTTTGGAAAGCTCAAACAGATCATTGATCAGTCGACTCAAACGGGTTGATTCCTGTTTAATAATCTCTAAATATTGCTCCTTCTCCTCTTCAGATTGATACAGACCTTCCTTTAATATATTGGCATACCCTTCCAGATAGGTGACGGGTGTTCTTAATTCATGGGATATATTGGCAAATAGCTCACTTCTGGTCTCCTGATATCTTTT
Organism: uncultured Bacillaceae bacterium; assembly: GCA_937967685.1. Taxonomy (GTDB): domain Bacteria; phylum Bacillota; class Bacilli; order Caldalkalibacillales; family Caldalkalibacillaceae; genus CALBTX01. The sequence goes on from CALBTX010000056.1 coordinate 3,876, forward strand.
CAGCTCTCGTGCAAGATCATTGATGGCTTGTCCCAATGTGCCGATTTCATCTGCTGTTTTAACCTTTACTCGAGTATTCAGATCTCCCCTAGCAATCTTACGTGTGGCTTTTTCCATTTGTAGCAAAGGATTGGACAATGTCCTTGATAAGACCACAATTACCCCAAGGGCAAGAAATAAAGCGCCTATCCCTGACAGAACCAGCATGTACCTCACTTTTTCAATGGATTGGTAAATGTCCTCAATGGAGGATAAGACGTAAACGCCGCCCAAAAAATGACCACCATCATAGATAGGCGCTCCCGAAACAAGAAAACGATTTCCTGAACGATCGCTATATTCTCCTCTAATGGATTTCCCTTCTGTTAAAATTTCCAATTCATCAGCAGGTATCCGCGTATCATCTGTCAGACCAGGCACACCAAAATTGGCGATGAGTCGACCTTCAGCGTCAACAATGTAAAACGGGACCTGAGAGAATCCCCCCATCATTTCAATGTTTTGGGTGATCCCTTCATCTAATGTTTCTCCAATAAATTTGGCATACCTTGATGACAGATCATCCAGATCTTGCTGTACTTCCCCTAAATAAAAGCCCAGAAAGATTTGATGGATCACAAAGCCTAAGGGGAATAAAACAATGAGCAAGAGCAAAAGAAAGGTCATGCCCAGTTTAACTGAAATCCGATTCCATCTCATTGCCTTGGATCAGGCTCCTTAAATTTATAGCCAATCCCCCAAACGGTTTGAATAAGGTTTTCAGACAGACCTGCTTTGCGGAATTTTTCACGGATATTTTTTACATGCGTATCTACCGTTCTAAGATCCCCAAAATAATCTTTTCCCCATACATGATCCAACAACATTTCCCGGCTGTATACCCGTCCAGGATGTCCAGCCAATAAATATAACAGATCAAACTCCGTCTTTGTTAAATCAATTGTTTGATCATGCACCCAAACTTCTCTTCGTTCGGGATCAATACGTAACTCTCCGGTCATAATCATATGCCCCGTATCTATCTCTGACATACGGGATCTTCTAAGCAGGGCGCGTACACGTGCAACCAGTTCCTCAGGATCAAACGGTTTAACCAGATAATCATCCGCTCCCAAATTTAATCCTTGTACCTTTTCTTTGGTTTCAGAGCGAGCTGTCAGCATCAGAATGGGCATTTGCATGGTGATCTGACGTATTTTTGTACAAAGCTCCCATCCGTCCATCCCCGGCATCATAATGTCTAAGATAACCAAATCAAAAGTGTTTTTTTTCATTTTTTCCAGTGCATCATTTCCATCTTTGGCTTCGGTTACACGAAATCCTTCCCTGGTCAGATAGATACGCAGGAGGTTTCTCATCTTCCATTCATCATCAACAACAAGAATATGGGCTTGGTTTATTTGCCATGCCATAGGCTCAAATTCCCTTCTAAATAAGGGCAATTCTTTAACCTTATTCGGCTTTGAGTTCGCTTTCTGTTACCCATTTGTGATTGGTAACCTTCTCACCATCAGTCGAAATGTAGTCAACCATATATACGGTTGTTTTTTCAGCGGAATCAATCGTAGCGGTTGCGCCATCCATTCCTTCCATGTGATCGGCATTTAGGGTGACTTGGTCTCCAGGTTTAAAAGGCTCTTCACCTGCTTCTTTAATTTCTTCGTGGATCACCCATTTATGATTTTCCACTTTTTCTCCCTCTGGCGTTGTATAAGTGACAGAATAAACAGTCGTATCATAGGCTCCTACAATTGTTGCTTTGGCACCATTCATCCCTGGCATATGATCAGCATGGATGATCGCTTGGCTCCCCACTGGATATGTGGGATTTTCTGCCTCTTTTAAGCCTTCAGGCACTTCACCTGAGCCAGAGTGGTTCATCTCTGCGTGGGAAGGAGACTTTGAATCTGTCTCGTTATTTTCTTCAGTTCCTGAATTCATACCGCCTGTATGTGTATCCGCATCGTCTTGCTGATTTTCGTTTGACTCAGATGGAGCCGGTGCTTCTTCAGTATCACCTGCACACGCAGACAAGGTCATTATTACAACCATTCAAATAAGTACAATCAAGATGTTTTTAAATTTCATTTTCAAACTCCTTTCATTTTATAAGTATCATTAGTACACTGCCCAACACATATTCAATTTATTTGTGGTTGAGCAAACACTTACATGGTACACAAAAAATGTGAAGAAAGTATGGAAATAATGATTGAATTTAAGATTAAATACTCTGTTCGCATGTATAATGATTCATTAATTAGTAAGTGTGTTTAATGTCCATTATTTTTCAGGAGAAAATTTAAACGTGTATATATACTTTACCTAGGTATCGTAGTAATTAGTATTCATTATTTGCTATTACAAACATAATTTTAGGGATTTGATGACTTGGGGGTATATGTATATTTTTATATTTATTGGGACTCATTTTCTTGTGATAATGGGGATTTACTTGTTTTGCAAATATAAAGCTGCACTTATGGAACAAATGATGATCACCATGACCTTAAGCATGTCTTTTGGGTTAGTCATTGGAGTTTTGATGGGAATTATTTATCACGACAACCTGTTACTGTCAATCTTAATGAGCATGGGCATATCTGGTTTAGCTGGAGCCAACCTGGGTCTTAGACTTCATGGATTGGCTGGAATAGAAGGTTTTTTTACTGCCATTATGGCAGGCATGATGGGGTCCATGCTTGTAGGGATGCTTTCCATGAGGGAGACAATCATTATATTTTTAGTGAGCTCATTTCTTTTAACCGGCACATCCATGTTCAGTGTCCGGCATATTTTGTACCGGTCCTGTGAACATGTTATACGCAAATATGATCTCCTGCTACTGATCGCCACATGTTGCGTGTTTATTATTACATTATGGATGTTCCCAGATGTGCTTGAACAGAACCCTCCATCAGTAAAACCTCTTCATCTCTAATATTGTGGGCATATTTTCCACGATTACTCATTCAAATATATAAAAAAATAAGGTTGTATCTCAATGCTAAGGGGGGTTACAGATGCCAACTGTTGTTAATTCCACTGTACAACAATATCAAATGTGTATCGATGCGTGTATTAAATGTATGCAAGCATGTGAAGAATGTTTAACATCTTGTTTAAAGGAACCTGATGTTCAATCCAGATCCCACTGTATCAACATGTTAAGGGACTGTGCGGACATCTGTGCCATGGCTTCTCAATGGATTTCACGTGGAAGCATGTATGTAAAGCAGTTTTGCCAGCTTTGTGCTACAATTTGCGAGGCCTGTGCAACTGAATGTGCTAAATATCAAGATAATCACTGCCAACAATGTGCCGATTTTTGCCGTGAGTGTGCTGAAGAATGCCGTAAAATGGCTGCATAAATAGCAGGCCAATAGTGGGCAGACAAGGCAGGTGATCAATGACATCACCTGCCTTTTAAAGTCGGTGAAATTGTAAATATGCCTTCTGGAAGAGTATTTAACTTTGCAGATAATGAAGATAATTACTTTGCTGTAATGGAAAAAATTAAATTACTTTAAAAACCGGCCAAAAAGCCGGTTTTTTACTACACAACATCATACCCTTGTTCTTCCACAGCTTCTTTCATCTTTTCAATGGTCACTTTAGAACCGTCATAGGTCACATCGGCTGTGCCTTGATCAAGATGAACCTCCACTTTTTCTACGCCATTCAGCTCTTTTAAAGCATTAGTCACCGCTTGCTGGCAATGGCTGCAAGACATGCCTTTAATATTTAAGGTGATCTGCTCCATGCTTTCACCTCCTTTCAATTGACTTAACGACTACTTGGCATAGTGTTGGATCACTTTCATCAATTCTTCAATCATTTCATCTTCATTGCCTGATTCCATGGAGTGGAGCACACACATTTTGGTATGACGCTCAAGCAAACTAAAGCCAACTTTTTTTAAAGCAGCCTGAACAGCAGCAATTTGGATTAAAATGTCAACACAGTATCGGTCTTCATCCACCATTTTTTCTAGTCCCCGGATTTGGCCTTCGATTTTTTTCAGGCGGTTTTTGATCTTCTCTTTCTCGTTTTCTGAACGAGGTACGACCGGTTTTTTGTCCGGTTGCATGGGCAAATCATGTTCATGGCTCATGACTCCTCTCTCCCTCCTTTACTCACAAGTACCCATTTGTTAGATCGGTGAAAACCACTGTTTTAAAGCTTATGAATGATGAGGTTTCCAACGGTTAAGAAACAAAGTATTGGTCACCACTGATACGGAACTCAAAGCCATAGCAGCACCGGCCAAGATGGGGTTTAACAGCCCAACAGCGGCCACAGGGATCAAGAGCACATTATAGCCAAACGCCCAGCCCAAATTTTGTTTAATTTTTCTCATGGTCGCCTTTGATAGCTGAATGCAATCCACAATGGAAAGAAGATCGCCCCGCATCAGGGTTATGTCGGCTGCTTCCATGGCTACATCGGTGCCCGTTCCCATGGCAATGCCTACATCTGCTTCAGCAAGGGCAGGAGCGTCATTGATCCCGTCTCCCACCATAGCCACTTTTTTCCCTTCCTGCTTTAATTTTTTTACGCCTTCTGCTTTATGTTCAGGCAGCACTTCGGCCAACACCCGGCTGATCCCCACCTGCTGGGCAATGGCCCGGGCCGTACGTTCATTGTCACCCGTCATCATAATCACTTCGATGCCAAGTTGCTTAAGCTCACTTATTGCTTGTCGGGAGGTCTCTTTGACTGTATCGGCCACGGCCACATAGCCTAACAGCACACTCCCCTCCGCTTCATTTTCCGCTACCAACATCACCGTTTTACCCTCTTGCTCCAACTTTTCAATTTCTGGCAGGTAAGGAGAAAGTTCTATCCCCTGCTCTTTCATAAGTGTTTTATTGCCCACAAAAATGAGTTTTCCATCAACCGTGGCTTGAATCCCTTTACCTGGAATGGCCTTATATGCTTTGGGGTCCGATAAGGGAAGATCTTTTGCTTTGGCCCCATTGATAATCGCTTTTCCCAATGGATGTTCGGAAGCCTGTTCAGCGCTAGCCACCAAACGGAGCAGCTCATTGTCATTCATCCCGAAGGCTTTCACATCCGTCACTTCAGGTTCTCCCTTGGTGATCGTTCCCGTTTTGTCCAAAATAATGGCACCCACGTCCTGCATCATTTGCAGGTGTTCCGCCCCTTTGATTAATACGCCATGTTCCGCTCCCTTACCGGTTCCCACCATAATGGCGGTGGGGGTGGCCAAACCCAATGCGCAAGGACAGGCAATGACCAGCACGGCCACTGCACTGACCAACGCCGGGGTAAAACCGGAGACAAAATAAGTGATGATAAAGGTTAACACCGCTATTCCCATCACAATGGGTACAAAAATACCGGACACTTTATCGGCCAGACTTTGGATCGGCGCTTTGGTGCCTTGAGCTTCTTCCACCAACCGGATAATTTGAGACAACGCAGTATCTTTTCCAACTTTTGTGGCCCTGATTTTGATGGAACCATGGGTATTGAGCGTGGCCCCAATCACCGCATCACCCGTTTCCTTTTCCACCGGCATGCTTTCTCCCGTTAACATGGACTCATCAACGGCGGTTCTTCCTTCCACAATCTCCCCATCAACCGGTATTTTCTCTCCTGATTTGACCAGAAGCAGATCTCCCACCTGCACCGCTTCAATGGGAACATCCACGATTTGGCCATCCCGGATCACATGGGCCGTTTTGGCTTGAAGACCCATCAGTTTCTTCAATGCTTCCGATGTGCGCCCTTTGGCCCGGGCTTCCAACAGTTTTCCCAGAATGATCAAAGTGATAATGATGACGGAGGCTTCAAAATAAAACCCTTCCCTCTGACCCGAGAAATAGAGAACTGTGCTGTACAGATAAGCGGCCAAAGTGCCCATGGCCACCAGAACATCCATGTTGGCACTGCCGCCCCTTAAGGCGTTATATGCTCCCCGGATAAACCGCCATCCAATGGTAAACTGGACGAGGGTGGCCAGTATAAACTGGAGGGAGGCAGGCATCATCAACCCGTGATACCCCGTAAGATCCCCAATCATTTGCACCAGAAAAGGAATGGAAATGACCGCCCCAAACAGAAAGGCATTTCGTTGTTTTATGTAGCGCCGCTCTTTTTCCTTTTTTTCTTCTTCCACCCGGTCTTCAGTGGCTTCCTTGGCCCCGTAGCCGATTTTCTCCACCCGCTCAATCAATGTCTGAATATCCACTTTCGATTCATCATAGATAACAGTGGCTTTTTCATTGGCCAGATTGACGTTGGCTTCTGATACCCCTTCCAATCTGGAAAGACTTTTTTCCACCCGGTTGGCGCAGGCGGCACAGGTCATCCCCGTAATGTTTAAAGTTGTTTTTTTATATGCACTCATTTTCCGTTCACTCCTTTAACGGAATGTCACCAATGTTTTCCTTCTGTTGGTATTGATTATACTATACCCCAGTAGGGTAGTAAATAGTTATTTACCTAATAAAAACTAAATTTATTATGTACCAATTAAGTATATAAAATAGCATAAGCCTTGCTGCTGAGACAGCAAATTATTGAATAATAAATGCGGGGATATCCCGCATCATACAAATATTATTCAGGCCGATTATCTACTTTCCCGGTATCTTTATAAAATTCGTCAAAGTGATTGTATTTCACCATAGCCACCATACCGCTTGATGCATGGTGTAGATCGTGGCAGTGGAACAGCCAATTCCCAGGATTATTTGCAAGGAAGGCAACTTCATAGGTTTCACCTGGCTTGACATTAAGAGTATCTTTAATAATCGGTGACCCTTCAAGAGGCTGACCGTTTTTACTGAGTACTTGGAAGAAATGACCGTGCAAATGCATGGGATGTACTGAATCATCCATACTATTGTTAGTCAGCGTCACTTTCACCTTATCCCCTTTATTTACTTTAAAAGGTGGCACATTTGGGTAAGTTTCACCATTAATGGTCCAGATCATTCCCATCTCTGCGTTCATGTCCATTTTAGCTCCAAGTTCCATAGTATATTCTATATCGAATTTATCATCTAACGTAAACAATGCTTGAGATGGTTCACCAAGAGTGGCCAGATTTATCTCACCAGAAGGTGCCTTATGGTCCAGTTTTTGATTATTTCCGTCTTCGTAAACTACATCGATCCTCATATCTTTCGCCGCTTCCATCTCACCATGACAATCAATAGTGAAATCTCCCTGTCCATCAGCGACAAACTCGATATCATAACGCTCTCCCGGAGCAATCTCAAGAATTGATCCCTTTTCAACTTGAGGGTTATTTACTGCTTGACCATCTACATGGGTGACTTGATACTCAACAGGAATATGAATTTGGTGGGCCACATAACCTGCATTGATGAACCGGAGTTTAACCCTGTCTCCTTCTTTGACTTTTAACGATTCGTTTGCTTCGTATGTTTTTCCGTTAATCGTAAAAATATCATAGGAAGACATATCATGACCCATCATGGGGCTACCATTGGATTCCATATGACCATCCATTCCATCCATGCCCATTCCTTTCATATGCATTTCGCCATGATTATTTCCATGCATATCTCCCATATTCATGCCACCATCACTGTTGCCTGACTCCCATTCATCCAGTACAAGAGTATAGTCACGGTCAACATCGATTACTTCACTCGGCTCTACTATAAGAGTCCCATATAACCCTTTGTCCAGTTGTTCAACGCCGTTCTGATGGGAATGATACCAATATGTTCCCGGATCATTGGCAATAAACTGATACATGTACGTGTTTCCAGGTAGCACAGCATCCTGAGTCACACCTGGGATACCATCTTCTGTATTAGGAACTGGAACACCATGCCAATGAATAGAGACAGGCTCATCCAGTTCATTTTTTAAGTTAACTCTAACCACTTCACCTTGCTTCACACGGATAGTTTCACCTGGAACCGTTCCATTATAAGTCCAAGCTGTAATGGTGTTATCAGGACTGATTATCCACTCCGTTTTCCGAGCAGTCAGATTAATTTCGTTAACTTTTTTACCCTTCGTCGATTCATGTATAACCTCCACCCTTTCTTGTCCTTGGGAATCTTCATCATGCTCCTCTTGATCTGCAGTTTCAGATAGTGACTGAGAACAAGCTGATAAAATAGCAATGATTAAAACGGTAATAAAAAACATAATGATTCTTTTCATGCTCCCCTAACCTCCTTTTACGACTATAGGATACAAGAAAGATGTGAAGAAAGTATGGGAAAAAAATAGCTATATTATGAAGTTGTTATTAGGTTAGGGGCGTATTTTCACATATTTTCTTGATATTCCAATTCTCAACTAGAAATTCCCATGCGTTGACCGCGACTCATTTTTAATGCATTGCCCACAGTGTCCCATGAATACATGGTCAATCGCTTTTTCGTTGATAAATCCTCATCCGCTGTTGTGTACCACCCTCAGAACATCAAAGTAGACCGATAAATTCTGTTTTCTCGTCTTACTGTCTTAAAAA
>CALBTX010000057.1 GCA_937967685.1 uncultured Bacillaceae bacterium
GACATTAAAGCGAAAATGGATGACATCCCCGTCCTGGACGACGTAATCCTTGCCTTCCAAGCGCAGCCAGCCTTTCTCCTTAGCCACGGCCAGCGAACCGGCGTCGACCAAATCGTCATAATGGACAACTTCGGCGCGGATGAAGCCGCGCTCAAAATCGGTGTGAATCTTGCCCGCAGCCTGCGGCGCCTTCGTGCCCCGGCGGATGGTCCAGGCGCGCACCTCCTGCTCTCCAGCCGTAAAAAAGGTGGCTAAGCCTAGCAACTGATACGTTGCCTGAATGAATTGGTCCAAACCCGATTGTTCAAGACCTAGTTCTTCCAAAAACAAAACTTTGTCTTCACCTTCAAGTTCAGCAATTTCCGCCTCCATCTTGGCGCTGATGATGAGCACTTCATCCCCGTGACGGGATGCATAGTCTTTCACTTGACGAACGAAATGATTTTCCTGATCGCCGCCAATCTCCTCTTCAGCAACGTTAGCCACATAAAGCACCGGTTTCATCGTCAGCAAGTGCAACTGCTTGACAAGATGGAGCTCCTCTTCAGTGAATGTTAAACTTTTGGCCGCCTGTTCTGCTTGCAGCGCCTCTTGCAGGCGGAGGAGCAAGTCTCGTTCCAGCTTGGCCGACTTCTCCCCCGATTTGGCCAGTTTGTGCACACGGCCCAGTCGTTTCTCCACAGTATCCAAATCGGCTAAAATGAGTTCCACCTGAATCGTCTCAATATCAGCGACGGGATTCACTTGGCCGGAGACGTGAGTGATCTGTTCATCTTCAAAACAACGGACAACATGGGCGATGGCATCCACTTCCCGAATATTGGCCAAAAATTGATTGCCCAGCCCTTCCCCCCGACTGGCCCCCTTGACTAATCCGGCAATATCGACAAACTCATAAGCCGTGGGCACGATTCTTTGCGGGCGGACCATGTCGGCCAACTTATGCAGGCGTTCATCGGGAACTTGAACGATACCGACATTCGGATCAATCGTGCAAAAAGGGTAATTGGCGGATTCGGCCCCCGCCTGAGTCAAGGCATTAAAAAGTGTCGATTTGCCGACGTTCGGCAAACCTACGATCCCACAAGACATAGACATGAACGAAACGCTCCTTCATTGGCTGATCTTCTTCAAGCGGCGAAACGCTCACTTACCCGACGGCCCATCATTCGTTGGCGCGGGTTCCAATATCTTTTTTAATTTGCGTTCAAATTTTTTTCGCGGCATAAGCACGCTATGATCACAGCCTGTACATTTCACCCGTATATCCATTCCCATTCGGATAATTTTCCAACGGTTGGTTCCACATGGATGAGGTTTTTTCATCTCGACAATATCATGCAGATGAAAAACTTTATGCTCCATGTTTTGGCCTCCTTCAATTTTCTAAAAATGTCGCGCATGTGATCATGGTTCTATCTTACCTTATTTTTTTCCGATCTGCCAACGGATAAAGCAAGATGGTCATTAAGAGAAAAAGGTTTAACACACCGTACAACGGATAGAGGAATTGAATCAAATTGCCAAATCCAAATTGGGTTAAAGGCAAAACCAGGAGAACAAAAAATCCGGCGACCACCCATTGGGGAAAGGAAACCACGTGTTTAAAGCGGGAAACAATGCCGAAAACGTTGCTCACCGCCGTTGTATAAATGGCCAGCCATAAAACGAGACCGACTCCGGCAATCAGCTGGGGAGGGAAGTCTCTTAAAATGGAAAAGAGGGGCACCTCATACAGCAAAATATCATCGCCGACCAACATGAGGGAATGGTTATACAACAAGGAAATGGCGGTTAGCAACACGGCGCTGTTTATGCTGGCGATTTTAATTTCCGCCGCTTTCATTTTACTGCCGAATACTGATAAAATGGCCACCAACGGCAAAATATTTAGCGATGTAAAAGCGATCGCCGAAGGATAAGACGTTAATCCCGATGCCATGAGCTCATCTTGTCCAAAAGCATGCCCTAAAAAAACGAGGCAAGTCAAAATCAAAACGCCAATCATAAACGGCGTCAAAATACTGTTTAAAGAAGTCATCACTTCAACATCTCTGAAAAAGATGATAAAGACGAACAGCGCGGTGATCCAGACCCCTAACCAATAGGACATGTTCCAGTAAGATAGTATCGCTCCGCTCCCGGCGAACATGACGACGGTTGTCGAAAATAAATAAAAAAAAATGAGAACATCATAGCATTTGGCCAAAGATTTACCCAGCAGTTCTTCCAACACTTGCCCGTAATGCGGTGATTGCAAACGATGACTGATCGTCATGATGACATAGCAACTTAAGGCGAACAGGAGCATCGACAAAACGATCGAAAAGTGACTTCCTCGGCCGTAGGACGCGAAAAATTCCCATATCTCCCTGCCGGACGCATATCCTGCACCAATGGTTGTCCCGATGATGACAAAAGACACTTTCATTCCATTCCAGAAAACGGACCGACTCTGCACCGATTGTTTTCCCCCTTTTGCGGCTGGAGAATATACTAGGTATAAATCTTCTGACTCCTCCCTATACTGTAGAATGACAGTGATGAAAGAGGGGATAGCCATGAAACCGCTCCAAACCCGGCGATCCAATCCTTTGTTCAGGGAGCCTTATGACAGCCAGCTGTTTGAGCAAAAATTTGCCTCCTGCCTTTACTCCACCTTATTATCCAAAAGCACTTTTTATGACATCGTTGTCTTATGTATCGGTACGGACCGATCGACTGGAGACGCCTTGGGACCGATCATCGGTTCCAAATTAAACAAGCTTTTTCCGAAGCAAATGACGGTTTACGGGACGCTGGATCATCCCGTCCATGCCGTGAACTTAAACGAAACATTGACACAAATAAAAAACAGGCACCGCTTGCCCTACATTGTTGCCGTCGATGCCTGTTTGGGAGAAATGAAACATATCGGCACAGTCACCCTTGCCCAAGGCCCGCTGAAACCGGGCGCCGCCGTGCAAAAAAGATTGCCTGAAGTCGGCGATGTCCATCTGACAGGGATTGTGAACGTCGGGGGGTTCATGGAGTATTTTGTCTTGCAGAACACCCGGCTTGCTCTGGTGATGAAAATGGCGGAGAAAATAGCATCCGGTTTATATTATACCAGTCTATACTTAGAAAAAAGAAAAGCACCGACCATGGCTGCAACTTATGTGTTAAATGAACGCGTAGACCAGTCCTGAGAGGCCAAAGACAATGATGAGAGCGGGAAGCAAATTGCCCACCCTTATTTTCGTCAAGCCGATGATATTTAAACCGAGGGCAATAATCAGTATTCCTCCGGTCGAGGTCAGATCGGCGATGACATGTTCAATCAGTCCCTGATTGAACCACGACTGGATTTGAGCGGATAGAAGAACAATCGATCCTTGATACAGCAGAACAGGTATGGCTGAAAAAACGACACCGATGCCCATCGTTGATGAAAAAATAATGGCCGTAAATCCGTCTAAAAATGATTTCGTATACAGAATCGTATGATCCAATCTCAACCCGCTGTCCAGCGAACCGACGACAGCCATCGCCCCGATGCAGTAGATCAAAGTGGTCATGACGAAAGCCTGAGCCACATTGCCGCGATTTTGCCCCAGTTTTGCTTCAATCCACTGACCAATCTGCTCCAGCTTGTCTTCCAAACGAAACCATTCCCCCACCACGGCACCTAAAACAAGACTGAACAAGATGACCAAATAATATTCGGATGCAAAGGCCATGTCCATACCGAGGACAATCACGCAGATGCCGATCACTTTCAGCACGGTTTCTTTCATTTCGTCTTGAATATGCGTAAAAATTTGGCCGAGCAGTGTCCCACAGACAATAGCGACCACGTTGACAGCGACCCCGAGTAAAATCATGTTTTCTCTCCTGTAAGTTTAAATCTTCGTTTGTTGGCCTGGACGTTGAGCAGCAAGACGCTGGATGTTTGCTTTGGACGTTGGCTTTCTCCGAATATGCCG
>CALBTX010000058.1 GCA_937967685.1 uncultured Bacillaceae bacterium
AAAAATGGTCGGGATGGCCGGATTTGAACCGACGACCTCTTGACCCCCAGTCAAGCGCGCTACCAAGCTACGCCACATCCCGACATTGAAGCTCCGCGACCGAGGGGCACTGTTTACTTTAACATAATTATCGACAGGAAGCAAGGGAAGAAAATAGGCTATCCTTCAAACATTTCCTCGTCCTTTTCGATTTCTTGACGAATATTGTGCAGCAAATTTTTCAAAGAATCCCCTGTGACCATGCTCCCGTTAACAAGTGCATACGGATAAGCCGCACAATCAACACAAAAGCCGAGGCAATCGTATTCGACAATATCTATCTCCGGGTCTTCTTCTAGTTTTTGCTTCACCTTTTCAGTCCCCGCACCCAGGTTGCTTTGACAAAACTCGATCAGGGGTCTCATGCTCATCCCAGCCTTTCCTAAACATATCCTAACGATGATGCTCAGTCATGTCAACGCATGTTTAAGTGTCAGTTGCTTTTTGAAGTCAACTTCTATACAATTTGGTATTGTGAACATTCGTGAAAGGGAGTATACCATGGAGACCAACATCGTTGTTTTGGGTGGAGGTTACGGCGGTTTGCGTGCCATTCACCGTCTGCTGACAGCTCAACTTCCACAGAAAGTACGCATCACTTTAATCGACCGCATGCCTTATCATTGTTTGAAAACCGAATATTATGCCCTCGCTGCGGGTACAGAAGCTGAAGCCCACTTACGCGTTCCCTTTCCAAACGATCCACGACTGAAGATTATCAATGCTGAAGTGACAAATATAGACCTTGAAACAAAGCAGGTCCTGCTTCATGATGAAGAGCCGTTGACTTATGAGTATCTGATCATCGGTCTCGGATGTGAAGATAAACACCATGGCGTAGAAGGAGCCAAGAAATGGACATGCAGTATCCAAACATTGGATAAAACCCGAGAGACATACCAGAGGCTGAGCAATGTTCCGGCCCGCGGCACCGTGGCCATTGTTGGCGGCGGGCTGAGCGGTGTCGAATTGGCATCCGAACTGCGTGAAAGCAGGGGAGATTTGAATATTCACATTTTTGACCGGGGAGAGAGTATCCTCGGGCCTTTTCCCCGCAGATTACAAACTTATGTTCAAAACTGGTTTCGTGATAACGACGTGCAACTGTTCCATCGGGCCAATATTACGAAAGTTGAACCCGGTTTACTGTACAATCGTGACAAGCCGATCGAAACCGATGAAATTGTTTGGACCGCCGGCATTCAAGCCAGTTCCATCGTTCGTCAATTGCCGCTGGAAAAGGATTCGATGGGGCGGATTATCATCAGTGAACATCACTATATCCCTGATTATCCTGAAGTTTTCGTTGCCGGGGACTGTGCCAGTCTGCCGCATGCCCCGAACGCTCAACTGGCTGAACTGCAAGGTGAACAAATCGCCCAAGTCCTTCTGGCGGTTTTACGGGACGAGCCGCTTCCGAAATTGCCGCCCATCAAACTGAAAGGCGTATTGGGATCATTGGGAAAAAAACAAGGCTTTGGGGTGATGGGTGAAACCAATCTGACAGGACGAATACCGCGCATGCTTAAATCAGGGGTGCTTTGGCTGTATAAAAAACATTCCGGCTGATGGCATCCCCAACGCAAACAGCACCTGGTCAGGCCCAGGTGCTGTTTGTTGTATCTATTTCCATTATTCAAGAGCTTGATCCAAATCGATGATCAAATCTTCAACATCTTCCAAGCCGACGGAAATGCGAATCAAACCGTCGGTAATTCCCAATTCGGCCCGGCGTTCAGCAGGAATGGACGCGTGGGTCATCTTAGCCGGTACCGAAATTAAACTTTCGACCGCTCCCAAGCTTTCAGCCAGCGTGAAATAATGCACCCTGGAGATGACCTGTTCTGCCCGCTCTCTACTGCCGACATCAAAAGAAAGCATCCCACCAAATCCACGGGCCTGTTTGATTTGAATCTCATGCCCCGCATGGTCGGCCAGCCCGGGATAATAAATGTTTTCGATGTCATCGCGTTTTTGCAAGTACTGGACAATCTGTTTCGTGTTATGTTCATGTTCTTGCATGCGCACGCCGAGCGTTTTCATGCCGCGAATTAACAGCCAGGCGTCCTGCGGACCAAGCACGCCTCCGGTTGAATTTTGAATATGATGCAAGCGCTCACCCAGTTCCACGTCGTTGACAACGACCAAACCGGCAACGACATCGCTATGACCGCCTAAATATTTCGTTGCACTATGGATGACCATGTCCGCCCCTAACTGTAACGGGTTTTGCCAGAACGGCGTCATGAACGTATTATCCACGATCAAATGCAGATCATGATTCTGACAAATTTTAGAGATGCCGAGAATGTCTGATACTTTCAACAGAGGGTTGCTCGGGGTTTCCAGGATGACGGCCTTCGTCTCATGGCGGATGGCTTGTTCCACCGCTTGCAGATCACTCGTGTCCACGTAAGTGACGTCAACGCCAAACCGATCGAAGACAGTGCTCATCACCCGATATGTGCCCCCGTAGACATCATCACCAACAATAAAATGATCGCCCTGACGATAAAGCATGACGATCGCGGTAATCGCCGCCATACCTGAAGCAAAGGCGAATCCTCTGACGCCCCCCTCAATGTCTTGAATGAGTTCTTCACAGGCATGACGCGTTGGATTCCCCGTTCGAGAATATTCATAGCCGGAATGCCTGCCCACACCTTGCTGTTTATAAGTGCTCACCTGATAGATGGGAACCGATACGGCCCCTGTCTGATCATCGCCATCAATGCCGCCATGAATCAGCTTCGTTTTCAGTTTCATTTGTTTCTCCTCCTTACGTTAGTGATAAATATTTTGACTTAAATACCGTTCACTGCTATCAGGAAAAATGGTGACAACGTTTGTGCCCGGCGGCGCAGATTGGGCTTCTTTCAGCGCTGCAGCCATCGCCGCCCCTGATGAACTGCCCACCAACAATCCTTCCAGTTTGGCCAG
>CALBTX010000059.1 GCA_937967685.1 uncultured Bacillaceae bacterium
GTGTTTTCCCGCTGAGCATCAATGTTGCACAATAATCTTTTCCAGATTATAATTAGTATAAAAAAGGAACAATTATTAAAAATGAAGATAAGGATGTTCAATGTGAGGTCCTTTAGAGAAGAAAGGGAGTGGTGTTGTGAAAAAAATCGTTGTCTATACGAACACTGGATGTAATTACTGTAAAAAAATTAAGGAGGATTTAAAAAGGTGGGGCTATGAAAATTTTGAAGAACGCAATGTCGCGGAAAATCCGGATTACTTCGAAGACTTGCATGAAAAAGGGATGTTTTCCACACCGGTCACCTTTATCGATGGTGAAGCTGTCATCGGCTATCGTCCGAATAAAATGAAGCAAGTGCTGGGCATCAGTGAAGATAAGCCCCAAACCGCTGTCAGCAAAACATCTTCGGAAACAAACATATTTGAACCTGTTCACCAAGACATACTTAATGAAGTATATGATTTGGTCTGCATCGGGGGAGGACCAGCCGGTGCATCCGCTGCCGTTTATGCCGCACGGGCAAATTTAAGAACGTTAGTCATCGACAAGGCGCCGCGCTCCGGCACATTGGCCATTACACATAAAATTGCCAATTACCCGGGTGTCCGTGAAGAATTAACCGGACTTGAACTCTTGCAAAGGATGCAGCTGCAAGCCAAAGATTTTGGCGCCCAATTTATCCAAACCCAGGTTCTTTCCGTGAATTTTGATGCAGAGATCAAGGAGTTGAACATACCGGAAGGGATGATTAAGGCGAAATCCGTCTTTATCGCTGTTGGCGCCAAAGCACCCGGCGGCAAAATCAAAGGGGAAGAAGAATTCACTGGACGTGGTGTCAGCTATTGTTCAACGTGTGATGCCGCTTTTTATAAAGGAAAAACAGTGGCTGTTTCGGGCGATACGGAAGAAGCGGTGACGGAAGCTTTTGCTTTAAGCAAACATGCCGAAAAAGTGTTGTTTCTGATCCCTACTGCTAAGCTGAAAGGAAATGCTGACTTAGGGTTAATTGAAGATTTGGATAACGTAAAAATTTATTGGAAACATCGAGTGAAAGAAATTATTGGGGATCTTAAGGTTGAAGGCATACGCATTACAGATGACCGCAAGGAAGAGGCCATCTGGCACGTAGACGGCGTCTTTCTGTACATGGGAGGAATGAAACCGGGCACGGACTTTTTAGGGGATGCCGTTAAACGTGATCGTGAAGGATACGTGGAAGTAAACGAGCTGTTGCAAACGAATGTCGAAGGGGTTTTTGCAGGCGGAGATGCCCGTCGCACCCCGATCAAACAAGCGGTCATTTCCGCGGCCGACGGTGCCATTGCGGCCATGGGTGCTGATCAATATGTCAATAAACACAAAACGTTAAGACCGCAATATAATTAATCCAGGGAACTAATCGGCGTCCAGTGACTGATCGGCGATCTCATCCAGGTCACAGATCGATTTGAACATCTACAATCAGTCGTTTATATTTGTTACAATGACTGAGGGTTGGTCGATAAACTTAGTGAGTTGACCGACCCTCCATTCAATTCAAAAACATCTCGGAATACATATTTTTGGATTATTCTATGCCTGGCTCGTCCGGTGAATGTTCCGGTTCTTGCATAGAAAAGCGGATCAAATCTTTGGCGTTGGGCGTTTTGCGTTCAAAAAATTGGTCGTACTGGTAATTGTGGACGTCTTCGTACACTTTGAGCATGGCCTGGCGAATTTCTTCCTCATCCGTTGTCTGATCGGGAGACCAATAGTATAGTTCCAGCTGGTTTAATTCGGGTGAGGTCTCACCGACATCACGGTAGTAGCGAATATGTTTCGCTTTTTGGAAACCATTTTGCACGTAAAACTGTTCCCTTTTGACGGTCTCCGGGTCATCCTTGACGACGGGCTCCACTTCCAAGATGATCGTTTTGCCTTTTTGCTGTAGTTTTTCCAAGATCGTGCTGCCAATGCCCTGACCTCTTGCCTGCCGATCGACAAGAATATAGTCCACAAAAATAAAATCGTCATATTCGGCATACAATACAATATATTCCTTCGTTTCCACTTTCTTATAATGCGGATGGTCAGCAATCAAGGCTTCCAGCTGTTCTTTTTTCTTCATTTCGTTTTCCGGAAAATAATCGTTTAATTTTTGATACCAGCCCAAAAGACATGCCTCCTTGAACGAATGATCCAGTTTCGCCGAAACGCTCTTTTATTCGTTGATTAGTGTGTCTGTTTTGTATCAATTTAAAACACAAAACGTTTTTTGGAAAACATCTGCCTGTACGTATCATTCGCTTAACTATATAACCGCTAAGGAGGTTTTACATATGGCCACAACAGAAAACGGTCTTCCTCGGCGTTCGGAAGTGGATGAACGCTATCAATGGGACTTAACGCACATCTTCGCTACTGATGAGGAGTGGGAGAAGGAATTGCAGGCCGTACAGGCGTTGCTTCCTCAGGCCAAAGCATTCGAGGGAAAACTGACCGAATCCGCCAATACGTTGCTTCAGGGCTTAAAATTGAGAGATCAGATTTATGAGAAAATGGGCAAGGTGTTTGTTTATGCCCATTTGAAAAAAGATGAAGACAGCACGAATTCGAAATATGTCGCTTATGAGAACCGCGCTTCCAGTCTGTCCGTGCAGGTCAACAGTGCTTTTTCCTTTATGGTGCCTGAAATATTGTCTATGGATAAAACAACGGTTGACGCTTACATTCAGGAGAAAAAAGAACTGTCCTTATACCGGCACGCTTTGGATGCCATTTTACGTCAAAAAGAGCACACGTTAACTGCTGAAGAAGAAGCGATCCTGGCTCAAGCGGGAGAATTGGCCAGAGCGCCTCAAAACATTTTCTCCATGCTCAACGACGCCGATATGACATTCCCGACGATTAAGGATGAAAATGGCGAGGAAAAGCAGTTGACACACGGCCGTTATGTTCAATTTTTGGAAAGCAGGGATCGCAGGGTTCGGCGCGATGCATTTGAGGCCATGTATGCCACTTTCGGCAAACAAAAAAATACTTTCGCCGCAACTTTGAATGCCAGTGTCAAAAAAGATGTGTTCTATGCCCGGGTACGCAAATATCCTTCTTCTTTGGAAGCCGCACTTGATCCCGATCATGTCCCGGTCGAAGTATATGAAAATTTGATTTCGACGGTACGCGAGCATCTGCCATTGTTTCACCGTTACATGCATTTACGCAAGAGAGTATTGGGCGTGGAGGACCTGCACCTGTATGATGTGTATGTGCCGCTGGTCAATGAAAAAGACATGCGTTATCCGTATGAACAGGCGCAGGAGCTTGTCAGGCAATCTTTGCAACCGCTGGGTGAAAGTTATCTGGCGGTGGTTGATCAAGGGTTTCGCGAAAAGTGGATTGATGTTTATGAAAATGAAGGAAAAAGAAGCGGTGCTTATTCCAGCGGAACGTACGGCACGCCCCCGTATATTTTGCTCAATTACCAAGACACGCTGGATCACGTCTTTACTTTGGCCCATGAAATGGGGCATTCCGTGCATAGTTATTTTTCCAGAGAGGCACAGCCGTTCGTTTACTCCAATTATACGATCTTTGTCGCCGAAGTGGCTTCTACGCTGAATGAAGCGTTGTTGACGCATTATATGCTGGAACATATGCGGGATCCGCATCAAAAAATGGTCATTCTAAACCATTATTTGGACGGTTTCAGAGGGACTGTTTTCCGGCAGACCATGTTTGCCGAATTTGAAAAACTCATTCATGAACAGGTGGAGAAAGGAGGGGCGTTAACACCGGATGTCTTAAACGATTTGTATTACGATTTAAACTTGGCATATTTTGGTGAGGAGATGGTTGTTGATCGGGAAATCGCTTTGGAATGGGCCAGAATTCCTCATTTTTACATGACCTTCTATGTATACAAATATGCAACCGGTTTTGCGGCGGCCACCGCCTTGAGTCAACAAATATTGAAGGAAGGAAAGACGGCTGTGGAGCGATATCTGCGGTTTTTAAAAAGCGGTGGTTCGGATTATCCGCTCGAATTGTTGAAAAAAGCCGGGGTGGATATGTCCTCGGCTCAACCGATCCGCGATGCGCTACAAGTGTTTGAAAGCACATTGGATGATCTGGAATCTTTGTTGGGCTATAAAAAAGAGTAACCGTGTTCCGTCTGATCAGTCCATCTGTGCCGTTCAAGCCGATCGATGACTCGTTATACTTTTCCCTGAAAGTATACTTTTGCCCAGAAAAGTATACTTTTTTCCAGTCAAGAAAGCCGCCTGTTAAGGCGGTTTATTGTTTAGGTCATCCTATTGTTTCAGACTTATCAGGGGTGTTGATCATATGCTGGGCGGTCAGCACCAGACGGCGAAACATTTCTTGTTTGACCTCTTCATCAATATCTAATTCGGTCAGCGTTCTTTGCATGCACGACAGCCAGGCTTTGGCCCGGGTTGGTGTGACCGGGAAACGCATGTGCCGGGCACGGAGCATCGGGTGGCCGTATTCCTGCGAAAACAGAGGGGGGCCGCCGAAAAATTGCGTTAAAAATTTGCGCTGCTTTTCCCGCGTCAATGTTAAATCATTTGGAAAAATAGGGGATAATTCGGGATCTTGCGCCACTTTGGCATAGAAGGACTGTACTAAACGGTTGATCGTGTCAGCACCGCCCATACGTTCATACAGCGTCTGTTTATGTTCGACACTCATTAGACTCACCTCATTGTCGTCCACAGAGAAATAGGAATGATGATCACTTTCTGGTAAAATAAAGCAGGGAGGGATTTTCCTTGCATCAAACTCAGTTTACCATACAACACATCGAAGAAAAAAACGATTTTTTTGCCCTGTGTTTTTTTGAAGAGCAAACGTATGAAAAGATCGATCCTCAGGCAGAATGGATCCCGCTTAAACGATTGCTGGTCAATTCAGATCAACAGCAAATCATTTATATGATGGACGTGGAAGGGGAGTGGGTACATATTTGTTTTCCCCTTCATTTATGGAGGAAATTAGACCGCGTGATGATGAAAGATCAGGACTTGATGCTTGTGCTTTCCAAAACCGAAGCGGGCGAAGCACATAGAACCGTCCCCTTCAAAAATTTTCGTCAGGAATGTTTGGAACTCGTTGGCAATATGAGGGACAATGCCAATTATGGGGAAACAATCGTTGAAATGGTAGAGGAAGTCTTTCCAGAGACGCTGCGAACATTGGATCAAAACTGAACCAGGGGGGATACCGAATGGTGGAAGATTCTTGGCACAAAAAGCTGATCCCCTTTCGTCAAGCCGTTGAGGAATTAAAAATAAAGTTCGAAGGCATTCGGGCAGAGTATCATAACATGGGCATTCATTCACCTATTGAACTGGTGATGGGTCGCGTGAAACCGTTGCCAAGCATCCTGCAAAAGGCGGCACGCAAGCAAATACCTGAAGAAGAGATTATTCATCGCATGAAAGACATTGCCGGCATACGCATTTTATGTCAGTTTGTTGATGATATTTATTCGGTCGTCAAATTAATCAAGCAGCGCAGTGACATGCGTGTTTTGGGCGAAAAGGATTATGTCCAATCGCAAAAAGAAAGCGGATATCGCAGTTATCATATTGTGATCGAATATCCGATTCATACCGTGTCAGGGGCTCGGAACATTTTGGTAGAAATCCAGATTCGCACATTAAGCATGAATTTTTGGGCCACGATTGAGCATTCTTTGAACTATAAATATGGCGGCGAAATTCCCGCGCGCATACAGAAAAAGCTGCAGAGAACAGCTGAAGCCACATTTTTATTGGATGAAGAAATGTCTAAAATAAAAGATGAGATTCAAGAGGCACAAAAAGCTTTCGCCCGCAAACAGAGAAACAATCCGTATCAGAAATAGGTGCACGGCATTAATCCATTTCAGAAATAGGTGAACGACATTCATGAAAGTCTACATATTATCCCGTGGAGACAAGACATCAAATAAGATTAAGGAAGATATTCGACGAGAACTTTTGTCGCGGGGAGTGGAGGAAGAGGAAGCAGACCCTGAACTAGTTATTAGTGTCGGGGGAGATGGGACCATGCTGGAAGCCTTTCATCGCTATCGGACATTGATTTCCCGCACGGCTTTTGTCGGTGTGCATACAGGACGGTTAGGCTTCTATGCCGATTGGTTGCCCCACGAAACGGAGGAACTGATCGAACGCATTGTCCAATCGACGTACAAAGTGGTCACTTATCCGGTACTCGAGATCAATGTCGGACATGAACATGATCAAAGTGTCCGTTATTTAGCTTTAAATGAATGTATGGTCAAAACTCGAGAGGGATCGTTGGTCATGAATGTGGAAATCAATGGGGAGCATTTTGAAACATTCCGGGGGGATGGATTGTGTATTTCCACTCCTTCAGGGAGTACGGCCTATAACAAAAGCCTGGGAGGCGCCATCGTTCACCCTTCCTTGCCTTCGTTACAAATTGCCGAGATGGCTTCGATCAACAACCGCATTTACCGCACGATAGGTTCATCGCTGCTTTTACCGGAGCATCATCAATGTGTGTTAAAACCGCAAAATGATGTCGCTTATCAGGTGACGATCGACCATTTGTCGCTGATTGAAGAACAGATGACATCAATGAGTTTTAAAATTGCCCCCGAAAAAGTGCGCTTTGCCCGTTTCAGGCCTTTTCCTTTTTGGAAGAGAGTCCGCGATTCATTCATTTAAGTGCTTGATCAACCATTAAGCGCGCGATCGGCCCATCAGTACAATCTGAACTTTTCAGGCACATAAGGTAATGAGGAGCGGACTTGTTCAAATGAAAATTCAGGGTAGCGTAACCCTGTTAAATGCCCCCCAAACACGCATCCCGTATCAACATTGACGGTCCGGTTGATGATCCGCGGTTTTTTGACGGGGGTGTGTCCATAAACAATCCAACTTCGGCCGCGATAATCTTTGGCCCAATCTTTGCGTATGGGAAAACCGTGCTCGTCTTTTTCCCCTGAAATGTCACCGTACAGACAAAACTTTCGCACCTGTTTATTGTTTTTGCCGATAAAGTGTTCCCGTATGCCGGCATGGCTGACGATGAGCTTGCCTTCATCCAGCACTAAATAGGGCGGGGCTTCTTCAACAATTTGCATGAAGCCCTGTTTGATTTGTTCTTTCTCATGCGCATCCATCCTGCTCAACTCAGCCACCGTTGTTTCCAGTCCGTGTCTAATCTGCACATTGCGTCCCAGAAATAAGCGGTACAGCTTATCACAATGATTTCCGGGTACATAAAGCGCTTTTTTCAGACGAACATGCTTTGTCATGAAGCGGATGACCGGTATGGACTTTGGTCCTCGGTCCATCAAGTCGCCGACAGATACAAATTTCCGTCCTTCCGGATGGGTATATACGCCTTCCATTTGCCTGTATCCAAGACGCTCCAATAATAAAAGCAACTCGTCATAACAGCCATGAATGTCCCCGATGATGTCGTACAATAGCAACAGCCTCCGGTCGTAAAATCTAGTCGAATAGATAAACTTTGGTGCGCATATGTACATTTAAGACAATGCCCATGGCCAACATGTTTGTCAGCAGCGCACTCCCCCCATAACTGATAAATGGCAGGGCTAGACCTGTAATGGGCATCAAGCCGATGGACATGCCTATATTTTGGAAAATTTGAAAGACCAGCATACCGATGACCCCGGCAACGAGGTATGAACCGAAAGGGTCTTTGCAGGTCAGCGCAATTTGGACCAGGCGGTAAATCAAAATAAAATAAATGGAAATGAGGATACTGGCCCCAATAAATCCGAACTCTTCACCGATAATAGCGAAAATAAAATCAGTGTGAGCTTCGGGAATATATCTTCCCTGCGCTTGCACGCCTTCGGTAAATCCCTGACCTAAGAGCTGACCCGAACCAATGGCCATCAGGGCTTGCACCAGCTGATAGCCGTAATCACCCGCATTCCCTTGCGGATCAAGCCAGCCGTAAATGCGTTCGATCTGATGTTCTTCAATCAACTTGAAAAACAAATCGGTATTGACGAAATATAGGGCCACCAATCCGGCAATCATGCTCACCACGAGGAAAAATAACAAGAAGAGGACTCTCCAGGAGATGCCGGCGACAAGCAGCATGACACCGACGATGGCCAGCAAGACAATGGAAGTACCCAGGTCAGGCTGAACAAGGACCAAAGCAAAAGGAACGAGGGCAATGGCACCGATTTTCGTCGTCAGCCATAGATCTTCCTTAAAAAGACGCTTATCTTCCTGTTCCTTCTTGGTCTGCACTTTGGCCAAGAGATGGGCGATAATGATGACGAGAAAGATTTTCATCAATTCAGAAGGCTGGATTTGAAACTCGCCGATACCAATCCATCGTTGTGATCCACTTCTTGTAATCCCGGCAATCTCAACCCAGATGAGCAAAACGATTCCCAAAATATATAAGGGGACGGACAGGCTTTTGAGACGTCTGTAATCAACCACTAAGGTGGCGAATAAAACACCGAAGCCGAGTGCGTACCACATCGCCTGGCGAACGACAAAGTGGGTGGGATTGTTAGGATCATGATGGGTGGCGCTGTAGACGGCAATCAAGCTCATTAATGATAAAAGAAATATAAGAAACAAAAGACCGTAATCAAATTGTTGCAGCAGTTTTTTATGTTTTTTCATCGTATGCCCCAAATCTTTCATTCTTTAAGTATTGTACCTCATCATGATATAATAAAATACCGAGTTAGGCTAGTGAGATATGGGCAATCATGCTATAATGGGTCTAGGTTTAGGACCTGTTGACAGTTGTCATTATGATCGAGGAGGTAACTTATGAATCAGTTACTAGAGGGTAAAACATATGTGATCATGGGCGTCGCCAATAAACGAAGTATTGCCTGGGGAATCGCCAGATCATTACATGCAGCCGGGGCGCGACTGATTTTTACATACCAAGGTGAACGTTTACAGAAAAACGTACAAGAACTGGCGGATACACTGGATCGAGACGATTCACTCCTATTTCCGTGCGATGTAACGAAAGATGAAGAAATCGAACAGGCTTTTAACAGTATTAAGGAAGAAGTGGGTGTCATTCACGGAGTGGCTCATTGCATTGCATTTGCGAAAACGGAAGAATTGCAAGGGGAATTTGTGCAAACATCGCGTGAAGGTTATCACCTGGCACAAGATATCAGTTCATTCTCCCTTGTCGCTGTGGCTAAGGCTGCCAAAGATTTAATGACGGAAGGCGGCAGTATTGTGACGATGACTTATCTCGGAGGAGAACGGGTTGTGCCCAATTATAACGTCATGGGCGTCGCCAAAGCCGCTTTGGATGCCAATGTTAAATATTTGGCGAATGATTTGGGTAAATATAATATTCGCGTGAACAGTATTTCAGCCGGGCCGATTCGCACTTTGGCGGCCAAAGGAGTCAAAGGTTTCAATGCCATCTTCAAAACAATCGAGGAGAAAGCCCCTTTGCGCCGCACGGTATCTCAGGAAGAAGTCGGCGATACGGCGCTGTATTTGTTTAGTGATCTTTCGCGTGGCGTGACTGGAGAATGTATCCATGTCGATGCCGGATTTAATATTATGGGTCTGATTTAAGCATCACTGGAGGGATGCTTATGGGCTATTATCCCCCCTATGTCCCCGACCTTTACTTGCAGACCGTGAAAATAACTCCTGCCGCAAAAAATAGGGTGGGTCGTGTTGAACCCGTTACAAGCGTTAAGAGAAAATGGGTTCAACATCAATCCAA
Source organism: uncultured Bacillaceae bacterium (assembly GCA_937967685.1). Lineage (GTDB taxonomy): Bacteria > Bacillota > Bacilli > Caldalkalibacillales > Caldalkalibacillaceae > CALBTX01. The sequence goes on from CALBTX010000059.1 coordinate 9,743, forward strand.
CCCTAGCCATGAGCATGCATTATGTCTGAAAAGGATGGCAGGAAAAGGTCTCCGTTTTGATCGATACGCATAATATGGAGCCGTCGATACGCATAATATGGAACCTATGACGATTATGCTCACGGGCAATGAATGCACCCATTGTTTCACGTTTTTACGATGAGTAGACCCTCTCAGCAGGGGTCTTTTTTCATGGATGCTCATTTTTTCATTGATGAATGATTGGCGACATTTATTGCATAGATAAATACAGGAAGTTAAGGATAAAAGATGTCGACTGGTTTTGGGAGAGAAAAGAGATATGAGACGTAAACGTACTTACCCGGGATCCTTTAATCGATTCAAACAAAAAAAGAAGAAATTTTCGCTCAAGAAATTGTGGATTATCCCAGTCTTGTTGGTGGTTTGTTATTTTGCATTGTTTTTATTAGTCGTTCCGGAAAGGGAGGATGTCGCTTTTTTCCATGAGGATCAGAACAGGCCGCTCGTGATTGCCCATCGGGGAGGAGCAGGTTTGGCACCCGAAAATACGCTCGTCGCTTTTCAAAAAGCGTTGAATCTCGGAGTGGATGTGCTCGAATTTGATGTCCAGATGACAAAAGACGGTCACCTGGTGGTGATCCATGACGAAACCGTGGACCGCACGACGAATGGAGAAGGCAAAGTTGCCCAACTGACGTTAGAAGAACTGAAATCTTTGGATGCAGGCTATCGCTATAAAGATATTCGGGGACACTACATCTATCGGGGACAGGGTGTGACGATTCCTACAGTGGAGGAGGTCTTTCAGGAATTTCCCGACGCCTTGTTTAATATTGAATTAAAAACGAATTCGGATGATGAGGAAGACAGTTCCAATGGCGACAGTCCCGATATCGAAGTGGCTGATAAACTGTGGGCACTCATCGATCAATATCAGGTGCACGATCAAGTGGTCGTTTTATCATTTTCAGAGCATGTAATGGATCGGTTTATTGAGCTTTCTCAAGGAAAAGTAGCGCTGTCAGCATCGAAAGAAGAGGCTCAAAGATTTGTTTTTTACCACAAATTGTTTTTAAACCGGTTGTACCGACCTAAAGCGGATGTATTGCAGCTCCCTCCTCGTCAGGGTATTTTTGATTTAAAAAGCGAACGCTTGTTAAACGGGGCTCAGCGTTTAAACATGAAGCTGTTTTATTGGACGGTCAATGAAGAGGCATTAATGAGGGAACTATTGGCATTGAATGTCGACGGCATCGTCACCGACCGACCGGATTTATTAATCCGGGTCATGAATGAAATGGGGGAATTTGATGCTGAAAATTGATTTGCATACTCATACTGTCGCTTCAGACGGAAAAAACACGCCCGCTCAAAATGTGCAACTGGCACATCAAAAAGGGTTGGCAGCCTTGGCGATTACTGATCACGACACGGTTGGCGGGATTGAAGAGGCGCTTGAAGCAGGAAAATGGCTAGGGCTCGAAGTGGTACCGGGGATTGAAATAAGTACATTGGCGAACGGTCAGGATATTCATGTGCTTGGATATTTCATCGATTATCAACATACCGATTTAGATGATGAACTTAGAAAATTAAGGGCGACCCGCAATGAACGCAACCGGATGATGATTGAAAAATTGAATGACTTAGGAATAGAAATAACTTTGGAGGAAGTAGAACAAAAGCAGACCCATCAAGAAGGAAATGTGGGCAGGCCGCATATCGCCGAAGTACTCATGGAAAAAGGCGTCGTCGCATCTTTAGATGAAGCTTTCGACGAATATTTAGGCAGGGAAGGGAAAGCATTTGTCAACCCACCTCGAATTTCCCCTGCGGAAGGTGTAAGGCTGATCAAGCGCTTTCGAGGTGTGCCCGTTTTAGCTCATCCGGGGTTGTATAAGGATGATGTTTTGATCTGCGATTTGATAAGGGAAGGTATCAAAGGCATTGAGGTGTTTCATCCTGACCACTCGCCTTTAGAAGTCAAGAAATATCAACAGATGGCGGCACAGTTGAACTTGATCATGACAGGCGGATCAGATTATCATGGGACGCGCAACGGGGAAGTATACCACGCTGATCTCGGGTCTCAGCCGGTTCCAGCGAGCGTGTTGGACCAAATCAAGTCCTATTTGTAATACTCCGCTTTACGCTTTGAAGGAAAAAGTCTCATACGTTGTCCAACTTCCGTTTTCAAGTTGATATAATAGATGAAAGCGCTCTACGACAAAGGAAAAATGAAATTTCCTCATTTTTAAGCGGCCGTAGACATCATGCAACTCGTCATCAGACATGTTTTGTGCTATCGTTAGATGAGGGACAAATGAGTATTTTGATTCATGTTTGAGTGTCTTGGGCTTATTTAATTGGTTGTGTAGTTCCATAAGCTTGGATTGTTCCTTGACGGCTAAATAAATGACATTGTTTGTCGGATGAAATGTGCTGACTTTATGAATATCTATGGAAAATGGTTTGAAATCGTCCGCCACTTTTTGCAGTTCATCGACAATAACGGATAATTGGTCTTCTTTTATATCAAAAGGTTCCTTAATCTTTAAATGAGGCGCAATGTAAGCGTATTGTGGATCGTAACGTTTGCGCAGCGAATTGGCTGCATCTTGTATTTCCTTAGGTGGATAGATGGCGATGGTCATTTTCATTGCCGATACCTCCTTTTCCATTTGTCTGCTCCCTCAGTCAGTTTGAAATTTATCCTTATTTTATATATTGTACCATATTTTGTGTCAAGTCACTTTTTTTTTCGTATTGTATACTGTAAATGCCAAAGCATCATCAAGTTATAATCTTGCATTCAACGCAGCGAGGAGGCTAGCTTATGAAGAAAAAAGTACACAGCCGTGTCGTCAAACAAGCGGCGTTTGATTCGCTTCGCCAACGAGGAGTCACGATAGAAGATATTGCAAAAATTGTGTATGAAATGCAATCCCCTTACAAACCGGATTTAGAGATGAAGACGTGTGTAGATTCCGTTGAGGCGGTGCTGGAAAAACGGGAAGTTCAACATGCTCTGCTGGTGGCCGTTGAACTCGATGTTTTGGCTGAAAAACACCAACTCTCTGAACCCTTACAAAGCATCGTCGAAAATGATGAAAGTTTATTCGGATGTGATGAAACATTAGCTTTAGGGTCTGTTTTTGGTTATGGAAGTATCGCAGTGACGACCTTTGGCCATTTGGATAAAGTGAAATCGGGTATTATCGGTCAGTTGGATACGAAGGTCGATGCACACGTGCATACTTTTCTTGATGATATGATTTGCAGCATTGCCGCCAGTGCGTCAAGCCGATTGGCCCATCGTTTACGTGATCAGGAAGAAGCGGAAATGGATCAGAAGTCGGAACATGCAGGGTAACCCCAAGGTCAAAACTTTCAGCGGTTTATCCTTGCCCTCTGCCAGAACAAAAGCTGAAAGAATGTTTTTTCACAATGTGGTAAAACTTAGCTGTAGGAAATGAAGTTTTACCGGAGGGTTACTTTGAATGAATTGGATTTACTGGGCAAAGTTGTATGATACGAAATTTCAAGCATCCTGTTTGAAGATAAGAATGGAACAAGATTGGTGGTTGCGCGGATATGAATCCCCGAACGTTGTCGAAGTTTTTCAAGTGAAAAACGGAAAATACGGGGTCAGATTTAGCTGGGATGCGAAAACCGATCTCTAAAAGCCGGAAATACAACTGAAGTTCGTTAAATACAATTGCTTTTTCTAGTGTGTTGGGGGGTTGGTTTTCATGTTGGCTAATATGCGATATGACCGGCGAGCGGAACGATTTTAAAACCTCTTGTCAAAAAAACGGAGAGATGTTATATTATTACTTGCCATTTTGATATAAACATAAACCTTTTTCTCATGATGAACATGAAGGCTATATTTACATGTAGACTTTATTTAAATGAGGTTCATTTTTGTTATTGCGATTCTTACATGGATCGCCACGTTAGCCCCATATATTTTTGCGCCCTTAGCTCAACTGGATAGAGCATTTGACTTCGGATCAAAGGGTTGGGAGTTCGAATCTTCCAGGGCGCGCCATTTTTTTGCCAACATTTTGGCTGGCGAAGTGTTGACAAAGTGTAGTATGGGTGCTATTCTATATAACCGTGACTGTTAAAACACACTGATCGTCGCGGGGTGGAGCAGTCAGGTAGCTCGTCGGGCTCATAACCCGAAGGTCGCAGGTTCAAATCCTGCCCCCGCAACCATTAAAGTGAACGCTTGCTACGTCGAAATACTTCT
>CALBTX010000060.1 GCA_937967685.1 uncultured Bacillaceae bacterium
TCTTCCAATCCTTCAACCGGTTCATCAGACCCAACGGCAACCATTTTCAATTTGCCGGCCAGATGCTGTTCTTTTGCTTCCGAGACAGACATTGTCGCGATATCAACGTGACCGCCTAAGAGAGCTGTGACAACATCACCGCCACTTTCATAAATCATAAATTCCAGTTGCGTCACATCCACCCCGTATTCTTTAGCCGCTTGGACAAATGCTAAATGATCATTGTTTCCCAGACTCGGCGCTACGGCGATGTTCAACGATGTCGGATCATCTTTTAATTGTTGCATAATGTCTATCCCAGAATTAAACTCGGAATCCGGGGCTACGGCCACCGAAATCCATTCGGTACTCAATATGGCTAAAGGGGTAAAGTCTTGATAAGTTAAATCGCTCTGACCTAATAAATTGTTCGTTATGAGCAAACTCGAGTTAATCGCAAAATGATGAGCATCCTGTTCCTTCAGATATTGCCAGCCGACTTCTCCCCCGCCTCCGGGTTTATTGACGACGTTAATATTTTCCTCGATGATGCCTTCATCTGAAAAAATTTTTTGCATAGCCCTGGCCGTTGCATCCCAACCACCTCCCGGAGTTGCAGGAGCAATGATTTCAATATCTTTCGTAGGAAATTCAAATTCGTCACCTGAGCTACTTTCAGAGGAGCAGGCTGCAAGAACCAATGACATCGCTAACAAAACAAAAAATATTACTTTACGCATGTAACAACCACCCTTTCTTTGAATTTTTAAGGAGAATTTACGTCTATGATAGAATCCTATTCCATAAATGAAAACCTTTTCATTTTAATGTCTATAAAATAAAAAAAACAATTTTTGTTCTTTGAGTTCATGAATGTTTCGTTGCAAAATATTTTCGTTCAGGTCTGCCAATAATGCCATATTCTTGTTCTACACGAGCATATTTAATGGACACCAAGTATTCTAAATATCTTCTTGCCGTTGTGCGTGATGCACCGATTTGGGCACCCATATCTTCAGCCGACCATGGTCCTGCACATTTTTCCAATTCTTTCATCACCTTTTGTAAAGTAATTTTATCAATCCCTTTGGGTAACGTGTGACTGGACTTAATTGCTTGTTCTGAACTCGGAAAAAGTTGATTGATCATTTCTTGATTGATCTGTTTGTTTTGATCCAATAATTGTTTTCGTTGACGGTATTGTTCAATGACTTCTTTGAATCTTTCAAGAGATGCGGGTTTAATAATGTAATTAATAATGCCTTTTCGTAAACATTCTTCTAACAACTCCTTTTCTGTTGCTGCAGAAACAATAATAATGTCTATCTCCAATTTTCTTTCCCATAATTGTTCGATCAATTGGGTCCCTTGTATATCAGGTAAATAAATGTCCAGCAAGAGTAAATCAGCCTGATGTTGATGCACTAAATCAAGTGTTTGTTGACCGTTTATGGCTTTGCCCACCACTTGAACACCATCAATTTTTTTTAGAAAATCTTCGTGCAGATTGGCGACTCGAAAATCATCCTCCGCGATGATCACGTTAATCATTTTCATCAGCTCTCCTTGTTTGGGGAATTTTTTCTTCCGCTCTCCTTGTTTTAGGGATAAATACTGAAACAGTTGTACCTGTTTCATCTGAATGAATTTCAATGGATCCGTTCAAGGACTGCACGGATTCTTTGACATTATATAATCCAAAACCTCGTTTTTCGTGTTCCTCCTTTTTTGTAGAATAGCCCGGTTCAAATAACCGATTGACGTCTTTTTCTTTTATTCCTTGACCGTTATCAGACACTTCGAAAATAATGTCGTCACCGATATCCAATGTGAAAAAGGTAACTTGAGGATGGGGCTGTCCCAAGGCAGCCTCCAGAGCGTTGTCTATCAAATTGCCGATAATCGTAATAATATAAGAGATTTGAATGTAATCAGGTAATTCACCCAACGTGCTGTTGGGATCGATCATAAACTCGACTTTTTTTTCTGATGCTTTACTCATTTTCCCCAGTAAAACCGCTTGAACTTTCGGATCATTTATCTGCTCAAAAATTAAACGACTGTTTTGTTTATTTTTGACGACTTCATCATTGACCAGTTTGCGAACTTCTTCATATCGTTCCATTTGAATCAGTCCGGATATGACATGCATTTTGTTAGAGAATTCATGCGTTTGGGCACGAAGGTCATCAGAGTATTTTTTGACTTCGGATAAAGTGGACAGCATTTCAGTTATTTGGGTTTTATCTCGAAAGGTAGTGACAGTACCGACAAATTGTCCACCATTTAATATGGGCACTGAGTTGATTATGATCACTTTTTCGTTCAAATGAATTTCCTTATTTTCTACTTTTTTTCTGTTTGTGACCATATCATTGAAGTTTAACGCCGGGAGCAACATATCGATGGTCAGATGATGATAATCGTCCGCTAAGTTTAATAACTTTTTGGCTGATTCATTAATGAGCGTGACTTTACCAATTTCATCTGTGGCTATGACACCTTCACTAATAGATGAAAGTATGGATGTACGGGAACGATATAACGTGGCAATCTCTCTCGGTTCCAAACCCATGGTTTCATTGCGGATATGCCTGGCCAACAGATGGCTTAAAAATATACCAATGGAAAAAATAAACACGGTACAGTACAAAATGTTATTTAACCGATCGAAAATCGCTTGTTTAATTTCCGATTTTAAATACCCTACCGTGACCACTCCGATCACCTTTTTGGACCAAATAACAGGGGCTTTCCCCACCAACGCATTTCCGACAAATTCATCGGATTCCATGGTATAATACCCCCCGAACACGGTAGCCATGTAACCGTCAATAAAGGGATAATGCTTACCAATCATGTTCTCGTTTGGATGCGAAACAATCTCTCCATCCCGATTTTGGATGACAACAAACATACCTTCTTTCATATTACTAAATTGACTAATCAGTACTTCCAATTCGCTGCTATCCTTTTTGAGAATCGCCTGCTGAACATCAGGAACAAACGATAAGGTCTTCGCTGTCTGTAAACTTAAATTTTCCCGATTGCTATATACTTGCTTAATGTCGAAATAGGCAAACACCCCCAATAAAAACAGAATTAACGAAGTCATAATCCCGATAACAAGACCGGTTATTTTAACTTGCAGCGAAACGTTTTTTATGCGCTTGAACATCTGCATCACATTCTTTCAGGGGATTGTTTCTTGAGCTCATTAAAATGAAAGAATAGGAAATGATTCCTAAAATAGAAGTATATCAAACTCTGCAAACCCTTTCATAAACAAAACATCCCATAAGGAATCAATCCTTACAGGATGCCAA
>CALBTX010000061.1 GCA_937967685.1 uncultured Bacillaceae bacterium
CCACCCCGGAAAGTTGCAAATCGGCTTTTGCGCTGTCGATCAAATCCTGGATCTCGGTGTCAAAGTCAACGGACGTGACCCGGAGGGCAAGTTTTACGTCATCAATCAGCGACATTTTTGCCACCCGCTTTTTTACGGGGCTTTTTGTATTCAACAAAACCTTTCTTGCTCAGTTCGAGTAGCCGCGCCTCGTCCTCATGCTCATAGACTTGGCCAACCTCAAACCGTTTCCGGGTAAACTTATCGATAAATCGATGAATCACCTTTCCCGAATACAACAGCGTCACCTCCTAAAAAGACGGGGCGGCGCTAGGCCACCCCATCACGCGCTGGCTTCCTCGATCTTAACGAAGGCTTCCGCCAGGGCAGGTTTACCGTCAGCCACGGCCAGGCCGCGGTAAACAACTTTACCGGAGCGGAACCCGGCCTCCCGGCTGGTTTCAATGGACGGAGCCTGAGCGAAATTCCAGTAGTAATAAGAGAAGTCGCCCAGCAGAATCGTGTCATCCGGCATGTAGTCATCCACAACGACCGGATAACCAAGGATCCGATACCCAAGCGGATCTTGCGGGTTATAAGCGAAAATCGGCTGCCCGTCTTGGGTTTTAATCTTGCTAACGCCACCGAAGAACATTTTGCGGTTCATAACAAAGACGGCGTTCGGATGATACATCGTGGGCAGCAACGCCAGTCCATCCACCAAGTTGTCGTAGCTCACCGCACCGCCGGCGGCCCAAGTAGTGGAGTTGTTGGCATCCCAAGTGATGCCCGTCAGGATACCAGTCGGTTCGTCGGATCCAGATCCATTAAGAACTGCATTCTCAATGGCGATCGCCATCTGACGGCCAATCTCGGCGGCAATGTACGCTTCAAAGGCGTCAATGGTCATGGCTTGAGCGGCGGCGGAGATTTCCACCAGCTTGATCAGCTCGTAGCCGGTCAGAGTGACTTCCAACACCGTGTCGTCTTCAGGCGTACCGTCAGACCCTTCAGCTTTCCATGCAGCCGCGTTTTTGGCGTCGGCCACCACAAGAGACAGGTTCCCGGGCACATAGGAGACATTGATGCGCGGGAACAAAGCGCTGGTCTGGCGCAGTTTGTCAATGATCATGTTCAAGGTTTGCGTCGGCACGGCTGCGCCCGCGCTTCCTGACGCCGTGGTCAACGCCCGTTCTTCCACTTCGGTCAACGGCTTCCCTTGCAGTCGCTTCAAGTAGGCGGAACGGTATTCCGGAGTAGACAGGATTTCATCGCGCTCCATGCCCTCGAAGGTGACTTTTCTCACTTCGGGCTTTGGGAGCGGATTGGCCGGCACGGTTCCGGCTTGGATGCCTTTTGCGATTTGCGCCCGCTTTTCGAGCCTTTCCTTTTCCTCGTCGAGCGCACGCAATTCCTGCTCCAGCTCTTCCAAGTTCAGCTTTTCATCGTCCTCTTGTTCAAGCAACTTGCGAATCTCTTTCTTCCTTTCCTCGATTTCCTTCAAACGCTTTTCAAACATGGTTTAAACCTCCTTGATTTCACAGGTAAGTTTGGATGATCAATCTCCTTCGCAATTCAGCCCTCTCCAGGGCCTTGCGCTCCTTCTCCCTCTCCAGTTCAAAGAAGCTCCTTGCGGAGATTGAAGTGGTATCGTAAGCCGGGGTATCCACCGCGGCTACATCCCAGATCTTCTTGATGCGCTTGATGGTTCGGGTGCGGGTTTTGCGGTCGTACTCGTCACCGTCGTTCTCATAATCGACGGTGAAGGCAAACGACATCTTGTCAATGTCGCCCCGCTTGATCAGCGTGTACAAATCACGCCCGGCGGTCGTGTCCGCCAACTTGGCGCGAATAAAAAGACCCTTCTCATCCTTGATGAGTTGAAGGGTCTTGTTCCGGGTCCGCGCCATGATCATCACATGGTCGGAGTGATTATATTTCAGCGGAACGTCCCGCATATCCGCCTTATCAAGCGCCCGGCGATCGATGACCTCCCTGTACTCTTCTCCCCCGATTTCAAAAACAGCGGGTTCATCGAAGCGGATTGCGTAGCCCTCAACAATCATTTCGTTTTGCTCCGGCTCTTGGACCGCCCGCACTTCCATTAAGCGGCGCTCTTTCTTCCGCTCCAACTCCTTTTCACCTCCGTTTTCAAACAAGTTCAGACAAACCGCATATCGTTGGTCTTCATCCGGGAACTCTTCGTTCATCGTTTCATTCGCCATGCACCGCTGAATAAAATCCTCCTGCGTCTCGCCTTCATTCGGCACTGGCAGCGGCATCGTCTTCACCTCCGCCACCTTCATCAACCGGTCGCGTATCCAACCGCCGGATCGGTTCATCCCCGCCTTCAATCGGAGCCAGGTTCATGGCTGCCCGCCATTCGTTTGGCGTCATGGCTCCGCGGTCTACCATCTCCCGGAGGTTCAATTTCGTCTTCATGCTGGCATACTGCAAGCGGTTGGCTTCAAAGATGATTTCGTTCCCACGGCTGCGTTCGGCATCCGTGAAGAGTTTGGATGTAAACTCCAAACTCATCTGGATCGCCAGCGGCTCAATGGTGGACTCATAAAAGGCGTTCCACTCATCCTCTGTGTAGTTGGACTGGATGATTTTCTCGTTGACCCCGAAATAGTTATAGACCTTTTTCCTGATCGCCTCCATCTGCTTGTCATCGACCATCTTCGGCTCGTTGTTCAATGGGATATAGTCTGCCTTGGCGTCCGTGGCCGCCACGCCGCCGTTGTTCGTGATATCCAGATAGTCCTGGACGAAAAGATCCCTCTGCTTTTTCATGTCCTCCGGCTTGAGCATGCTGGTAAACTTCAAGATCCCCCGGAGGAATGCGGAGGACTTAACCGCGTTGGCGATTCCCTCATCGGTCGTTTGGATCAATTGCAAGGTGGGGTAAAGCGCCTGGTCGGATGGCTCACCATACAGGTCATTTTTGTAAAAGAACCGCCGTAAGTGGATTAAATCCTCGTAAGGCAACGTCACCTGTTGCCCGCCCATGAAATGGAACTTGGCGTAAATGTCGCCTTGATACTCCAAAAACTCGATAGTTGCCGCGTTTATCGGGTAAAACCCGCGGATTTTCTTTGTAGTCCGATCAATATCGACGAAAACAAAGGAGTTATTTTTGAGATATAACTGAGTGACCACTTTATAGTAAAACGTGTAAGCGTCCATGAACGGATTGGGCCGCAGACTTAACAGCTTTTCAATATCTGATCCAACCTCTTCGATCCGACCGTTTACCCGGCGGATATGTTTCGGTTTCAATTTGGCGGCGTTCCTTGCGATTGCGTCCACAGCCGCCCGCACCACATCGCTGTCGTAAGCATCACCGGAGAAGGTGGTGAACACCGGAGCATATCCGTTCAGCATCCGAAGCTGTGTCTGGATTTGTTGTTCCCGCCGTGGCCGGCGACCAAAGATCATCTCAAACAGTGATCGTTTCTGCTTCAATTTATCACCACCTCCTCAAATCAACGCCTTGTAATCGTCCATGTGGTTAAATAGCACGGTGTAAGCAATCAAAAGAGAAACAGCGCCGTCAATGCGCTGCCTCTGGTTTTGGCCCTTGACGGGCCGGATATTATCGTTGTCATCCCGTTTGATCGCGGTGTTGGTGAGACACCATTTCAGGATGGGGTTGTTGTTGTAGTTGATGCGCTTGGCCTGCAAATCGGCCCCCAGCTCCTTCATCGGTTGGCTCAGGGTTTGCGCCCCTTGGCGAACCTTTTCCATTGTGAAACCGTGCTGGATCATTTCGTCTACCCAATATTGGCTGTTCCAGGGGTCATATCCAATCCATACCGGGTGAATTTTGTATTCTTCCAGCATCCTGAGGAACCATCGGGTCACATCGCTGTAGTTGATTTTGTTCCCCTCACAAAGCGTCAAAAGCCCGCGCTCATACCATCGGTCATAAGGGATTTTATCCTCCCGAACCCGCTTTTCCAGTAATTCGCTTGGCAGGAAATACTGTTGCAAGCAATATTTTTTCTCACTCCCGGGCTTCATGATTAACAATGTGGAACACGTCAAATCGGTGGTGCTGGAAAGGTCCACGCCGCCGACGGCGTAAGTGTCGCTGATCTCCTCCATCGTGAACGTTTCCTCATTGTTGATCTGTTCGTATGTCAACCATGTGCCGGCCACCGTGTCCCGGACGTTAAAGTCTTTCGTCAAGACCGTGGGCAGGAAATCAGGGTCATTTTTGGCCCGCTCTACGTTGGCGGCCAATTCATTATAGTCTTTAATGGTGCCAAGACCGGGATTGGCCTTCTCCCACATGCGGAAATCCGTCCACTCGTCCCGGTCGTCCAGTTCATAGATAAAAGCCATGAAGCGGTCATCTTCTACTGCGCCATCTAGGACGTTACAAGCGTAACTGTAAATCGAATCAAAGATATTTTCCCGGACAAATCCGGCGGTGGTAATCATATCGAGCAACGGTTGCTCCCGGGCACTCATGGCCTGTTTGATCACGTCGTAAAGGTTGCGGTCCTTGATGGCGTGGAGTTCGTCAATGATTCCGTTGTGGACGTTTAATCCGTCCAAACTGTTGGAATCGCTGGCCAAAGGCTCGAACTTGGAGAAGGTCACCGGAAAGTACAGATCCGTTTTCCGCTTTTTGATGTGCTTTGACAGCGCCGGTGACTGGGACACCATATTAACTGCCTCGGTAAAGACAAGGCGGGCCTGATCTTTTTTGGTGGCCACTGAATAAACCTCTGAGCCACCCTCGCCGTCTCCGATCATCATATACAACCCCGTGGCCGCCTTCTCGGTGGACTTCCCGTTTTTCCTCCCCACCAATGTGAACACTTCACGGCATCGCCTTATCCCTGTCTCTTTATGAACAAAGCCATACACGGCCTGAATTTTGGCCTTCTGGAACAATTCCAGCTTAACCGGCTTGCCGATCCATTTTCCCTTTGAATGCTTGCAAAATCGCTCGATGAACTCAATGGGCTGCGTCGCTTTCTTAATATCAAAAATCCACGGGTCCCGCGGGTTGTGGATCTCATCCACCAGCTTTTGATACTGCTGTTTCAATCGTTTGCAAGCTTGGATCTCCCCGGATTCGATCTTGGACCAGTACTCAAGGATGTAGTTCTTCATTTTGCCGCACCCTTGACAAACTCCATCAGCTCATCTGCAATATCCTTTTTGCTGTCATCAGGGAGAAGGTCACACAACTGCTTGATGACAGCCATGTGGTTCTTGATCATGGTGTTGTAGATGTCCACTTCCGGGGATTTCTTCGTGCCCCATTGGTTCTTGCCGTTTTGGTATTTGGAGACGACACCGTTCTTGTTGATGTGCTCCTTCAGATCCTCAAGGGTGACGGTCATAAACGCGGCATTCCGGATAAGGGAAAGGGCAGTGTCCTTCTTGTCTTTAGGAAGATTTTTGAATATCCGCTTTAACCGGTTAAACTCTTTTTTGATGCGCTCATCCTTGGATAATTCTTTGCCGGCCACATTCGATCACCTCCTATACCACACCCCCTATAGAGCCGCGTTCCGAGGTTTTTGAAGGTGCCCCGCGCCGGTCCCCCGTGGCCTCCTTGAATTTCGAGACCGGGGGGGAGGGTCAACCTTTCAGCGCGGCAATCAATTCATTTAATTTTGTTGCGATTTCCTCAGCAGTCGCAGTCGTCGGATCTTCAATCGGTTCAACCGCTGTC
>CALBTX010000062.1 GCA_937967685.1 uncultured Bacillaceae bacterium
CCCTGTTACCGCCGTGAAAGGGCGGTGTCTTAACCACTTGACCAACGGGCCACTTTCAACAATGGATTTATCATCGATAATGGCGGAGAGAGAGGGATTCGAACCCTCGAGACGAGTTACCCCGTCTACACGATTTCCAATCGTGCTCCTTCGGCCAACTCGGACACCTCTCCAAAACACGCTGTTTCACTAGCAGTAAAGGTGATATCCAATGGCGGCATGTTATAATTTAACATATCCAAATTTATAAGTCAACGTATATCAGTTAATAATTTTTGCCATAAGCGACAGAAAGCAACCTTGATAAATAAGGCTGCTTTCCATCCAGCACCACTTAGTAACTAGGGAAGCTTTTGTCGTGAATCTGCCCTGGTTCCTGTCTAATCGTCAGTTGTTCCAAAGCAGCTTTGATCACTTCTGTTTGGGTTTCAACATCTCCCGGTTTGCCCAAGGAATGGCCAAATTCGAATCCAAGCGGGTGGATGGCTCTCGGAGGCCTCATCAAACCGGATTGTTCCTTGTCTAAAGTGACAAGAACAGTCGGAATCCCCTGCATTTCAATTGCTCTTTGTACCGCAACCACGGTACGATGACAAAGAGGTCATCCGGCTGTTAATATGACTCCATCTGCCTTAGACTTGCTTATTTCCTTAGCCACTTGTGGGACAGTTTCGTCCAAAATTTGTTTCAAGCGCATCGCATAGCCCATCATCGAAATATGCTTATTACTGACCCCGCCGATAAAACCATTTTCCGCCAGTTCTCTTAATCGATCCAACGGAAATATGACGTTGATGTCTTTTTTCGGTTCATCTGTATTATAATGGTCCTTTGGAGCACCATGCGTAACAGTAAACTGGTCAGTCTGTACATCGTCCTTGATAAGACGATAAGAGGCATCACCACCGGTATCAAACGGTTGGTCATCTTTTAAATGCGCGCCGGCCGTGGAGACAATGGCAATATTCATTTCTTCCAGTTTTTTTTCATTCGGTGTATACGGAATTGCTTTCCGAGACATATCCATCAGACAGACACCTCCATGAATTATTGTACCCAGACGCAAAATTTCAATAAACGTTAAGGGTTGTTTATATTTATTATACAAGCAATCACAAGGAAACGAAAGAAAGTTTTGCCAGTTTCCGTTATTAAGGTAAGTATCTGAAAAAACAAAGGCCTTCCTTATATGTGTATGCTATAATATGTCCCAGGAGGTTGAAATGATGTTTGGTAAAGGGAAAATAAATACGGTTCGCACACTTGCTATGGGGCTTGTATTTGGCGGGATGATCGTGATGTACGGATCTTTTCTCGTCGATGCGAGCTGGGCGATGGCGATATTTTTTATTTTAGGCCTGCTGATGGTCTTGGCAAGTTCTGTCGTCTATTTCCTGATAGGCATTTTATCCACGAAAGCTGTGTATGTTGACTGTCCCAGCTGCGGCAAATCAACGAAAATGCTGGGGAGACTGGACCAATGTATGCACTGTAAACAAGAACTCACTTTGGATCCAGATTTAGCCACTGACAATCGCAAATCCAAAGAAACACACTAGTCATTGCCGTATTTAATAACATAACATTTAATAACGTAGCATTTAATAACATGACATTTAATAACGTAACAAAAAACAAACCTTAATCACAAAAAGCAAACCGGAACGGTATCTCATGTGCGTCGTGTCCGTCCAGTTTGCTCGTGTTTGCCTATGATCCTCTAAGCAATATCAAAAAGCAACGTCCAAGATGAAGCCCGTCGAGCCATCCCAGGCAATGCTAGTATAAGTCGGTTCATTTAATGAAGTACATAAAACAGTTCATTGTAATCAGCTGATGAAGTCATCCCGATGCTTAATTTCATGTCAGCAACCGATCGGCTTCAATTCATGAGCACCTTTTTATCCGCCTTTTTATCTTGGCAATCACGGCAAATGCCGTATACTTCCATCCGGTGAGATTGTATTTCAAACCCGGTTTCTTTGCCGGCAATACTTTCCACATCATTAAGTCTAGGGTATTCAAAGTCAACGATTTTCCCGCATTCCCGGCAAATGGCGTGATAATGCTCTTCCAAATTGGCATCAAAACGACTGGAAGCATCGCCATAAGTCAATTCCCGGACTAATCCCGCATCTTTAAAAAGCCGCAGGTTATTGTATACGGTCGCCACGCTCATATTCGGAAATTTATCGGCCAAGGCCTGATAAATCTCATCAGCTGTAGGATGTGTTAATGTATTGATTAAATATGATAATATGGCATGACGTTGAGGAGTCATTCTGACGCCTTGATGTTTCAATTTATTCAGTGCGCCTTGCAAGCGATCCGTCATGGCCATACACCTCTTTTCTTTGCCAACAATCATTCCTAAAAGATAATTCTTATCAAAAATGGTACCGCCTATACACTTTTTTGTCAACGATTATGCTTGACTGACAAACGATTTTGTCCGCTGATGACAAAAATCGTCATTCGGTGTCCAGTCGTTTGCCAACGTTTTTCTTTTTCGAGTTCAAGAACAAACCGTTTTAAATCATTCTGGAGTTGATCGATATCTTCGTTAGCAGCCCCAATAAACAACGTATCGTTGCCTTGTTTGACGAATCCCCCAGTACTGGCCAGTTTTGTGACTCGATACCCTTTCTGATTCAACCGTTTGACCAGCGTGTCACTATATTTTTTTTGGACAATACATACCAGCAATTTCATGAATCCACACGCTCCCAGTTTGTGGCTTTATGACTATGACAATTCGCCACCTCTCCTTCAAATTCCTTTTGAAAAACATGTGTAACAACATAAAATTTTTCTGTTCTTTACCATTTTATATTATGTATTTCAGGGAGATTTGACCATGAGAAAAAAAGTGCATTTTATAGAAAAACGCACTTTTAAACAGTCGAAAAATGATCTGTCATGATCATGTCGGTGATGACATCTGGAGGAGGCAATCATTATCTATTCGCATTTTATGTCCAACACCTAAACCTGCTCATGGTCAGTCGTCTATTGTCCGAAAAATATACACCTGCCCCCCAGCCCCGTACCTTTCACATATTGTCTTTTTACAGGATGATGTTATATAGTATGTCCATAAAGGAAGGAGTCAATCCAATGAACCATGAAAAATCAGACCAATACTATAATGAAGCTTTGCAATATATTGTCGGCGGGGTGAACAGCCCGTCCCGTTCATACCAGGCGGTCGGGGGCGGCACACCGATTTTTATGGAACGAGCCCAGGGGGCTTATTTTTGGGATGTTGACGGCAATCGATACATCGACTATTTGGGCGCTTATGGACCGATTATTACCGGGCACGCCCATCCGCATATCACGGAGGCGATCAAAAAACAAGCCGGCCGAGGCGTCTTATACGGCACACCAACCTATCAGGAAGTGCAGTTTGCCAAAATGCTGCAGGAAGCCATCCCCTCTCTGGAAAAAATACGATTCGTCAATTCGGGAACGGAAGCAGTCATGACAACGATAAGAGTGGCCCGAGCATATACCCAGCGGGACAAAATCATTAAGTTTTCCGGGTGTTATCACGGCCATTCCGATCTCGTATTGGTCGCTGCCGGATCGGGCCCCTCTACCTTGGGCATTCCGGACAGCGCGGGTATTCCGCAGAGCATCGCCCATGAAGTGATCACCGTGCCCTATAATGATATCGGTGCTTTCGAACAAGCCATCCGGCGCTGGGGGGCGGAAACGGCAGCCGTGTTGCTCGAGCCGATTGTCGGGAATTTCGGCATTGTCATGCCCGAAGCGGGATTTTTGGAAGAAGTCCATCGTTTGACACATGAAGCCGGGGCGCTGGTCATTTACGATGAAGTCGTCACCGCCTTCCGCTTTATGTACGGCGGCGCTCAAAACATGCTTGGCACCACACCGGATATGACGGCTTTAGGGAAAATTATCGGAGGCGGACTGCCCATCGGGGCTTATGGAGGTAAAAAGGAGATCATGGAACAGGTGGCACCTCTTGGACCGGCGTACCAAGCGGGAACGATGGCCGGAAACCCCCTCTCCATTTCAGCGGGGATGGCCTGTCTGGAAATCCTGCAGCAAAAAGGGACTTACGAGCATTTGAACCGCCTTGGAGAGCAGCTGGAGGAAGGATTAACGGCGCTGGCTGAAAAATACGGCCTCCCAGTCACCGTGAACCGGCTGAAAGGAGCATTATCCCTTTATTTCGGAACGGAAAAAGTGACAAACTATGAGCAAGCGGTTCAAAGCGATGGAAATATGTTCGCCACCTTTTTCAAAGGCATGCTTCAACAGCACATCCATTTGGCCCCTTCCAAATATGAAGCGTGGTTTATGACGACCGAACATACGTCACAAGATATTGACGATACGCTGAAGGCGGCCGATGCCGTCTTCCAGGGGATGGCCCAAAAAAGCGGAGAGGATTGACAGACATGAAATTAGGCGGGCGGATTATCAAAACAGGGGTGGCGCTCACCCTCTCTTTATATGCGGCCATGTTTTTTAATCTGGAGCCGTTAATTTTTGCTGCCTTGGCCGCTGTTTTATCTGTGCAGCCTTCTTTATACCGCTCCTGGCAAAACATTGTCGCCCAATTGCAAGGCAATCTGATTGGTGCTGTTTTGGCGGTCTCTGGCGCCTATTTATTAGGAAACGACCCTTTCGTGATCGGTCTCGTCGTCATGATTGTCATCGGCATCAATTTACAGTTGCGTATTGAAAAGAGCATTCCGCTGGCCATCGTCACTGTCATCGCCATCATGGAAAGCACGACCGGCAATTTCCCTCTGTATGCTTTGGAACGTTTTGGCCTGATTATGCTGGGCATCGGTTCTTCCGTATTTGTCAATGTAGTTTTCCTGCCGCCCAAGTATGAGGAGAAACTGTATGTTAAAATGCATGAAGCTAATCAAGACGTGTTGTCTTACCTTCGCTCCGTCATGTTCGATCACCTGACCGATAAAAAATACCGGGAAGAGATCAAACGTCTCCAAGATGAACAGGCGGACATTGAACAGCTTTATCTTTTTTATAAGGAAGAACGCACCTATTTTCGCAAAGTGTCCTATTCCAAAAACCGCAAATTAATTTTATTCCGAAAAATGATTCAGGTGAACCAAACGGCCCTGTCCCTTTTACAAAGTCTCAATAAATATAGGGGCGCCTTGGCCGCAGCCCCCGATGAGTTCACCGATCTTCTCCAAAGGCAGATCGAAATGTTGACCAATTACCATGAACGCATCCTTTTAAAATACGAAGGGTCGCTGAAGACGGGAAATCCGGAAGTGATTTCGGATGACGTTTTGGAGGGGCGGGATAAGGTCTTGCAAAACTTTATGGAACAGTACAAAAAAAATCAGGAAGAGGCACAGCACGACTGGATGCACCTCTTTTTCCTTTTGGCACTTTTCTTTGATTATGCTGATGAACTCCAACAGTTGGATAAGCTCGTCGAGGGGTATTATGCCTACCATTCCTATGCTTCCAATTCCTGAATTTGGTACAACCGATAGTAAGACCCTTTCCGCGCCATTAACGCCTCATGATTGCCTATTTCGACGATTTGACCATTTTCAATAACGACGATCCGGTCCGCATGCGTAATCGTGGACAAACGGTGGGCAACGACAAAAGTCGTTCGATCTTTCGCCAAATGATCAATCGCCTCTTGGATCATTTTTTCAGACTCCAGATCGAGGGCCGAAGTGGCTTCATCGAGAATCAGAATGGGAGGATTTTTTAGAAACAAACGGGCCAAGGCAATGCGTTGTTTTTGTCCTCCCGACAATTTCACCCCGCGCTCCCCGATCGGCGTATCGTATCCTTGGGGCAGTTCCATAATAAACGCATGGGCATTCGCCGCTCTGGCGGCCTCAATCATTTCTTCTTCCGATGCATCGGGGTTACCCATCATAATGTTTTCCCGCACTGAATCACTGAACAAAATGCTGTCCTGCAAAACCATGCCGATATTTTCCCTCAGCGACCTGACCTGTAAGTCGCGAATATCGACACCATCGAGTCGGATACATCCTTCGGAAACATCGTAAAACCGGGGAATCAAACTGATGAGAGAAGATTTTCCCCCGCCGCTCATGCCCACCAGAGCAATCGTCTCTCCCGGTTCTACCCGCAGATCAATGTGCTTCAAAACCGGGGCGCCTTCATCTTCGTAGCGAAAACTGACATTCTCAAAGATCACCTCCCCTTTGACGAGGCGAGCTTTTTTGGCACCGGGGCGGTCTTTGATTTCGTACGTTTCTTGAAACAGTTCATAGACTCGATCCATCGAGGCGATCGCTTGCGTCAGGATGGTGGATGAATTGACAAATCTTCGTAACGGTCCGTAAATGCGTTCCAAATAACCGTAAAAAGCGGCCAGAGCGCCGACGGTAATATTCCCCTGGATCGCCTGGTAACCTCCGTAAGCAATGACGAGAAGCGGAGCCAGGTCCGTGATCGTATTGATCACAGCAAACGTTTTGGCATTCCAGCGCGTATGGTCCAAAGCCCGATCCCAAAAATGATCGTTCCGCTTGCCAAACTGGCCCTGTTCATAATCTTCCAGGGCAAAGCTGCGTATCACGCTGATCCCCTGAACGCGTTCATGCAAATGTCCCTGCAATTCGGCCAGCGCCTGTGAACGTTCCCTGGTCAGCGCCCTCAATGTTTGATAAAAATATTTGACCGCAAATCCAAACAAAGGAAAAACGGCGATGGCGACAAGCGTCAGCCTGACATCCAAATAAAACATGATTCCGATGGCGATGAACAATGTGATGAAATCCAGCCATATATTCATCAGACCGGTCATCACAAAATTTTTCGTCTGCTCCACATCATTAATCACTCTGGAAATGATTTCTCCCGCTTTATTTTGGTGGTAATACCTGAGCGACAGTTTTTGTAAATGAGCAAACAATCGGTCGCGAATATCGTATAAAATCTTGTTTCCAACCCACTGGGCAAAATATTGACGATAATACTCCACAGGGGCGCGAATGACCGTAAACACAAAAAAACTGATGGCCATCACCCACAGCAATTGAACGATTTTTTCCTCAGTGGTCAACGTTTCCGCAAGAATTAATTCGTCAACGACGAACATTAAAATCAAAGGCAAAAGCATGGGGATACCAAACTTCAAAATACCAATAATGAGGGTCAGAAAAATCATTTTCCAGTAGGGCCTGACAAACTGTAGATAATGCCTAATACTTTCCAAACCTCTCCCCCCGTGTTCCTCAAGACTTCTGAACATGCGTCCCTCAGCCCGACACGTTAAGCTCTGTTCACGCTGTTACCATATGTTACCCATACTGTAAAAACATCTCATACCATCTTTCCACATATTCCGGTTCGAACGGGCCTTTGCGCTGTTGGATAAGGGAAATTAATTCTTTCAAGCCCTGTTCTATTTCGGCGACCACTTCAGGCGGGTATTTCATCTGTCGGCGATGCGCTTCATATTCGTCTTGATCCAGCACTTGGTAAGTCATGTCCGGAAAGACTTTGACGTCTAAATCGTAATCGACATAACGCAAAACATTGTTTTCCCAACGGTAAGGCGAACCGATGTTACAATAGTAATAGACGCCGTCTTCCCGCAGCATGCCGATCGAATTGAACCATTGTTTCTTGCCAAACGTGCAAATCGCCGGCTCTTTCGTCGTCCACTCCCGGCCATCCGCCTCGCGAACAATGGCTCGGTCATTTCCGATAATCCAGCTTTGGAATCCTGTTTGTAAAACGATGGAACGTTCCCAGACACGGTGTAACGATCCATCATGTTTATAACTTTTAATTTGAATCTGTTGTCCAGGATGGGGAAAAACCATAACGTTCTCCTTCCGCTTGCCATGATCAGCTCGACCACTTTTTGCCATCAGATGGTCGTCATTCACTCGGTCAAATCAATGAGAAACGTGTTTCAACAAAAATTGATCCGCCAAACTGATGGCAATGATTGGCCATGAGATGATCGATTGCTATGTATATCAGACTCTGACGAAGGGCTTAACTTGTATTATACGCTTTCTCCCCTAAAACTTCTAATCACTTTTTCCGAACCGGCGTTGATGTATGCATACCAAAAGGAGTGGTCTCATTGACCACTCCCTCAGAAAAATTAAAGCTTCATATTGCTTAACCTGTTTACTGCTGGCGCTGTCCCTTCTTGGCTTCAGCTTGTTGGTTTTTGCGAGCAACTTCCTGAGCGTTCGTTTCACTGGCAAACTCATATTGTTGGCCTTGAGCAGCAGCTTGGTTTTGCTTTTTTACTTGTTGAGGGTTTGTTTTATCAGCATTTTGAGCTTGTTGTCTCTTTTGTGCCATGAGTATCACCTCCCATGCTTAATTTGAACCATGGGAAATGAATTTATGCATGTTTGATCGTATGTCTTTTCAGCAGCTGTTCTATGATTTTTTGATGGGAGACGGGAAAAGGATATGTACTTAAGTCATCCAAATCAGCCCAAACATGGTTTTCCGGAAGCTCAGACTCAGCCCAAGATTCCATGAAACGCATTTCAAAAACGGTGATGTCCCAGACGAGATGGGTGAAAGTATGCTGTACTTGATTATATTTTGCTGCTGCTGCACACTTTATACCATATGTTTCGAAAATATGAGTGCTGATCGCCTCCTGCGGTTCTCCGGCAGACCATTCCACATTGGGAAATTCATATAATTTGGCCAACAAGCCGTGATCCGGTCTTCTGCGTATGAGCACCGTGTTTTCGTTCAACAGGACTCCGGCGGCCATTCGCAGCAAACGCGGTTTCTTCTTCTTTTGTTTAACGGGTAATGCCTCCTGTTTGCCGCTCGCTTGGGCCCGGCAATATTCCCGCACGGGACAAGTTAAACATTGCGGCGTTCCGGGCGTGCAGACAAGAGCTCCCAATTCCATCAATCCTTGATTAAAATAAGAAGCATCACCTTCCGGTATGAGCTGACGGATCAACTGATCAAACAAGGCACGCGTTTTTGATCGGCTGATATCATCCTCAATCTCAAAAATGCGGGACATGACCCGCATCACATTCCCGTCTACAGCGGGCTCCTTTTTTCCGTAAGCAATGCTCAAAATCGCTCCGGCCGTATACGGGCCGATGCCCGGTAGAGACCGCAAACGCCGGGGTTGATCAGGCACTCGGCCACCATACTTTTCTTTGACTTCCCGGACCGCTTGGTGCAAATGTCTGGCCCGGGAGTAATACCCCAAACCTTCCCAAGCTTTAAGGACTTCTTCCTCGTCCGCCGCGGCTAGATGATCGAGTGTTGGAAATTGTTGGATAAAATTTTCAAAATAAGGCATCACGGTATCCACTTGTGTTTGCTGCAACATGATTTCCGAAACCCATACTTTGTACGGATCACGGTCTTCCCGCCAAGGAAGCTGACGCATGTTTTGCTCAAACCAGTTGACCAACGTTTGTTGAAAGGCCGAGATAGGGAAGTGGTTCAACAAAGGTTTTATCCGTTCTTCCAAAGCTGATCTCCTCTTTACCATTTCTGCGCTGTGTCGCACCGTTTTGTCAAATGCTCCATGCCAAAAACGATTATTAGTCGGGCTTTCGTCCGGACTGACCGTGATGCTTCTCAGGCTGAACTGAGGCGATTTCGTACTCTTCATGAAACTTTCCGCTGGCCACATGATAGATGGCCCATCCGACCGCCCCAACGATGGAAACAATCATAATGATGCCCATCACCAACATGGCGATAAATGCCGGACTGCTGAACATGATCGACATCGTCCAAAACTCCTTTTTAGTGTAATCATTTTAGTGTAATCATCTTAGTGTAAT
>CALBTX010000063.1 GCA_937967685.1 uncultured Bacillaceae bacterium
TCAAGAAAGGGAGATGCCGGATGGAAAATCTGAAGGTGCTCATTGCTGACGATGACCCTAACGTCAGTGAAATCATTCGTCTATATTTCGACCAGCTGAACATTGAACTGTTGGAAGCGCGGGATGGGGAACAAGCCGTTCAGCTGACCGAAACAGAAGCACCGGATGTCGTCATTTTGGACATTATGATGCCGAAGATGGACGGATATGAAGCATGCCGGCATATTCGTCAAAAAACGGACGTGCCGATCATCATGCTGACGGCCAAAGGAGAGGAGTTCGACCGCGTTTTGGGGCTGGAATTAGGTGCGGACGATTATGTGACCAAACCGTTCAGCCCGCGGGAAATCGTGGCTCGGATTAAAGCGATTTTGCGGCGCATGCCTCAAGCCGGAGCGAAAGAACAAAGCGGGGACGCTCACGTCCCTCAAACATTGAGAGCAGGTGAGATTACTGTGCATGTCGACCGCCGGGAAGTCGTTGTCAAAGGGGAGCGCATTCCCTTTCGGCCGAAAGAGTTTGATTTACTCACCTACTTCATTCAACATCCGGAAGTGGTGCTGACCCGAGAACAGCTGTTAAAACAAGTTTGGGGTTACGATTACTTCGGAGATATTCGTACGGTTGACGTTCATGTCAAAAAAATTCGCCAAAAATTGCAAGCATTCGGCATTGAATATATTCACACGGTATGGGGCGTCGGCTACCGTTTTCAACATGCTTCCGCAGCGGAAGAAGGGGTCTAAACAAGATGCGCTGGCTTGTACGCAATCTGTTTCGGAGGCTGTTGATCAGTTTTTTGATAACGGTTGTCTTGGGCTTGGGCGTGATGGGAACGATCATTTGGATTTTAACGAAAAACCATATTTACCTCACCCAGCAGGAAGAAATGTTGCGCCAGGCGAAACGAGTCAATCTGGCCATTCAAGATCACGATGATCATAACGGGGAAGGCATTACCGAAAATACCCAGCAAACATTGGAATTTTTGGATCAATCGTTTAACGCCAACATTTGGCTGTTTGACAAAAACGGCAAAATCGTCACCACTTCAACGCGAGATGAAGTGTACGTCGGCCGCGAAATATCAGCAGATATCGTCCAGAAAACGTTGCAGGGGCAAGACGTGCTGCAAAACCTAACGATCGAAGGATTGAACCGGCCGATGATGTCCGCCATCGTCCCTTGGGGAGAAGGGGATCAAATTTACGGGGGGATTGTGTTAATCGCTTCGGTGGAAGGGCTGAACGCCGCCGCCCAACAAATGAGGGAAACCGTATTATGGGCCATGTTATTCGGCGTGCTTATTTCCACAGCGATGGTCTCCTACATTTCCTGGTCGTTATCCAGGCCATTGAACCAGATCAAACAGGCCACGTCTGAAATCAGTCTCGGAAACTACAGCAAACGCGTATCGACGGATTACGAGCTCGATGAACTGGGTGAGCTGGGCCAGGCGTTTAACCGGATGGCGGAAAAATTGGAGCAAGTCGAAACAGAACGGCAAACCCAAGATCAAAGACGGGATCATTTTTTAACGAGCATTTCCCACGAATTGCGTACGCCTCTGACCGCCATGCAAGGATTTTTAGAAGCGTTGCAGGACGGACTTGTCCGGGATGAATCTTCCCGGCAGCGGTATTATCAGGTGATGTATCAAGAAGCGATGTATTTAAACCGTTTGGTCGATGATTTAATGGATTTGATGAAGCTGGAAAAAGGAGAAGTGACCCTGGATGCCCATTTGGTCCGTCTGGAAGAAATCGCCGAAAAGGTCGCCTTTACTTTAGAATCGGCCATCAAGGAAAAAGGGAATCAAATCGAAGTCGACTATCCGCCGGATTTGCCGCTCTTGTCTGCCGATTCGTTGAGACTGGAACAAATTTTTGTCAATCTGATTCATAATGCGAACAAGTTTACCGAAAACGGAACGATCCGCATTCACATTTCCGCTGATGAACAGAATATGAAAATCACTGTGTCCGATACGGGAATCGGCATCCCGTCCCACGACTTGCCGAAAATTTGGGAGCGCTTCTTTAAAGTGAACCGCGGCCGTTCCAAGAAAGAGGGAGGGACGGGGCTCGGTTTGGCCATCGTCAAAGAACTCGTCGAGCTGCATCAGGGGGATATACGCGTCGAAAGCGAATTGGGCAAAGGAACGACGTTTGCCATTTCCCTGCCCCTCGGTCAGCAGCTCAAACGTTCATAAATTTTTAATAATCAGTTCAAAAATGTTCATTGTTCGGTTACAGGGTGTTCATTTTTGCCTCATATAATGGAATCGAACCTTGAGGAATCAGGTTCAGTAAAACTGGGTTAGCTGATATAACCCCTACCCTTTGAAGGAGGTTACCGCAATGTGGAAGAAATTGACACTGATTGTCGCCTTAACGGGAGCTCTCGCTCTGGCTGGTTGTGCAGCAGAAGGTGATGGCGGAAACGGCGGCGCAGACGTTGAAGAACCGGCCGGACAAGAACAAGATGCCGGCGCTCAAGGTTAA
>CALBTX010000064.1 GCA_937967685.1 uncultured Bacillaceae bacterium
CAAGAGGTAAAGGCTTTGGAAAGGGTGGAGAAGATGAGGAACACATGGGAATACCATTCGACGGAGAAAATTGTTTTTGGCAACGGCTCCATTCGCGAACTGGATGCCATTTTGCAAAGACTCGATGCGAAAAATGTTTTACTGATTACAGACCAAGGGATTAAACAGGCCGGTATCCTTGAACAAGTACAGCACATTTTAGATTCAGACGGTTACCAGGTGGTTGTCTACGATCAGGCGGTTCCCGAACCACCGATCAATAAAGCGCTGGAATGCTATGAATTCGCCAAGGAGCAATTTGAAATCGAAGCGATCATTGGTCTGGGCGGCGGAAGCAGCATCGATTTGGCTAAAGTCGTCGCTTTGCTTGTCGCTCACGGAGGCCATCCCCGAGATTATTTTGGCGAGTATCGGGTTCCGGGACCGATCGCTCCGCTCATTGCCATTCCGACGACAGCGGGTACGGGCTCTGAAGTCACTTCAATCGCGGTGCTGACTGATACTGAGCAAAATTTGAAAATAGGCATATCGGACAATTATTTGCGTCCGAGCGTTGCCTTGTTGGACCCCGAATTAACGCTGAACTTGCCTCCTTATGTCACGGCATGTTCCGGGATTGATGCCTTGTCTCATGCCATTGAAGCGTACACGGCTAAAGACTCAAAATACATTAAAGCGCAAGGCAAATTACTCTTCCAAGGCTCAAATCCGATCAGTGACGCTTTGGCTCTAGAGGCCATACATCTCATTGCTGATCATTTGGTGCCAGCGGTTCAGCAGGGAAGCAATTTAGAAGCCAGGTCGAAGATGCTGTTGGGCAGTTTGCTGGCCGGTCAGGCATTTTCCAACGCCGGAACTGCCGCCGCTCATGCATTGGCTTATCCGATCGGGGGGCTGGTGAAATCTCCGCACGGTGAGGTCACCGGACTGCTTCTTCCGTATGTGATGGAATACAATGCCGGTGTGGCCCAGTCCAAAATGGCCAAAATAGCGGAAGCCTTTCAGGTGGATACAACGAAAGTGAGCGCGTCTGAGGCAGCTTCATTAGCGGTTCAATCCGTCTTGAATCTGCTGAAAGACATCGGTTTGCCCACTAAACTGTCTGAAATAGGGATTAAAAAAGAACATCTCCCTGAAATTGCAGAAAAAGCCTTGAATATTGAGCGGATGATTCGCAATAATCCGCGTGTCCCTACAAAAGAAGGTTTTCTGAGCATGTTGGAAAAAGCGTTAAACTAAACTGGTGTAAGGGGTGCCATACGGTTGAAAGTTGTGATCACGAGAAAGCTTCCTGATGAATCTCTTCGAGATTTACGAGAGAATTACGATGTCGTCATCTGGGAGGAAGAAAACGTTCCCATGCCCCACGACTTGTTATTGAAAGAGATAGGCGATGCCCATGGCCTGCTGACGAATGTTTCAGATCGGATTGATAAAGATGTGCTTGAACAGGCCCCTCATCTCAAAGTGATCAGTACGATGGCTGTCGGGTATGACAATATTGATGCTGAAGCGGCGACACGACGAGGAATACCCGTTGGGCACACACCCGGAGTATTATCTGAAGCAGTGGCCGATCTGACCTTTGCCTTGCTCATGGCCACCGCCAGAAGAGTCGTCGAGGGGATGGATTATATCCGGGCAGGAAATTGGCAAAGCTGGGGGCCGATGCTTTTAACAGGGCAAAATATTTACGGCACAACCATCGGTATTATCGGTATGGGCCGCATCGGTCAAGCCGTGGCGAAAAGGGCTTCCGGCTTTAATATGAATATTTTGTATCATAATCGGAATCGTAAGGAAGAAGCTGAAAGAGAGTTGGGCGCCCAATACTGTACAATGGATGAACTGCTCAGGCGTTCGGACTACGTTGTCTTATTGGCTCCTTCCACGCCTGAAACCTATCATATGATCGGTTCAAGAGAGTTTTCGTTAATGAAGCCGAATGCAGTGTTTATCAATACTTCCCGCGGTACGAATGTCGATGAAGAGGCCCTTTACGAGGCATTGAAATCGGGGCAAATTTGGGCGGCTGGATTGGACGTATTTGAAAAGGAGCCGATTTCTGCGGACCATCCCTTGTTAACGCTTGATAACGTCATTGTACTGCCACATATTGGCAGCGCCAACATTGAAACAAGATTAAAAATGGCCGACATCGCTGTTCAAAATTTAATGCTTGGTTTGCAAGGAAAACCGTTGTTACATGCGATTAATCCGCAAGTGACTGCCCGATAATTCATGGTGACGTATGATGCATTTTGACGGTTGCTGGAACAGCGCTCTTCTCGCTATCAAACACGAAGTCGTATAGAAATGACGATTGGAGGATAGATGAATGATCCTTGAAGAAGTAAAGGTAAAAATTGACGGCGGGTACGATATCCCTTTTCCGAAGATGATGAAGGTCAGGCAACATTTTAAACGGGAAAAAATCGACAATATTGAAGAAGCCGTGCAGACAGATATGCAACAAAAGCTTTCCGAAGCAGATTTCAAAGGGAAAAGGATGGCTGTTGCCGTCGGCAGCCGCGGTATCGCCAATCTTGCCGTCATCGTTAAAAGTGTTGTTCAACAATTGAAAGCCTGGGGTGCCGAGCCGTTCATTTTTCCGGCGATGGGAAGCCATGGAGGAGCAACAGCCGAAGGACAAACGAAGATTTTGGCTGATTATGGCGTCGATGAAGAAAATATGGGTGTGCCAATCATCTCGTCCATGGACGTGGTCCAGGTGGCAACGCTGGCCAATGGAATGCCCGTTTACGTTGATAAGCAGGCCTATGAAGCTGATGGGATTGTGGTGGTCAATCGGGTGAAGCCGCATACTGATTTTAAAGGCGACTTTGAAAGTGGTTTGTGCAAGATGATGGGCATCGGTATTGGCAAGCATAAAGGGGCCACAACCATACATTCTTACGGATTTGACCAGTTTCACGATTTAATACCCGAGGTGGGTGAAGCGATCATCGATCATGCGCCCATCTCTTTTGGGGTGGCTATACTGGAGAATGCGTATGAGGATACCGCTAAAGTTGAAATTGTTCCCAAGGATCAAATCATTGCCCGGGAGAAGGAACTTTTGGTTGAGGCCAAAAACAGCATGGCCAGACTTCTCCTGCCTGAAATTGATGTATTGATCGTTGATCAGATCGGAAAGGACATCAGTGGTGCCGGAATGGACCCCAATGTGACGGGAAGAACCGGATCGGGATTACCCGGCTTTGAAGCACCGCCGATTCAAAAAATCGTCGTCCTCGACTTAACGGAAAAAACACACGGGAATGCTTGCGGGATTGGCGTGGCGGATGTGACAACGTTGGACTGCATAAATAAGATTGATTTCAGTTATTTGTATGCCAACTCCATTACTTCAACCGTTTTGGATGCCGCTAAACTCCCTGTGGCGATGAATAATGATCGGGAGGCACTGGTGATCGCCGTCAAAACATGCAACCGGATTACACCGGAAACAGCGAAAATTGTGCGTATCAAGAACACACTGGAATTGACAGAAATACAAATTTCAGAGACTTATATGGATCTTGTCAAGGACCGGGACGATATAACGATTCTCGAAGACCCGCAGCCGATGCAATTTACGGATGAGGGCAAACTGATTTAACTTTTGAGCTGATCTGGGATGGCCTGAGGACATGAGCAGGATGGCCTGAGGGCATGAGCAAAGGTGGTCTGGTCATTCTTTTGGGCTATAATTTTAACAATGGGGAGGAAGCAGATAATGAAATTTAACGGATATGTTCGTCCCGATGGACGGATCGGCATCCGAAACTACATTTTAATATTGCCATCCGTCATATGCTCTTCCGAAACGTGCAATCAAATTGCCGAGCAGGTGGAAGGGGCGATTTCCTTGCCAAACCAGGCTGGGTGTGCCCAAGTTGGAGACGATGTGAACCAAACGAGACGGACTTTGATTGGTTTCGGAAATAATCCGAACGTCGCCGGAGTGCTTGTCGTCGGACTTGGCTGTGAAGGGGTCAACCCGCGCGGGGTGGCTAAGGAAATTGAAAAATCGGGAAAACCCGTGGAAACACTTGTGATTCAAGAAACCGGCGGGACCGTCAAGACGATTGAAAAAGGCATTGAACTGGCCAAGAAATTAAAAGCATATGCCGACCAAGCACCGCGCAAGGAAGTCGGGCTGGATGAATTAACGGTCGGTATTGAGCGAGGGGATTCCGACATCACTTCTGCGGTGGCTGCCGACCCTGCGTCCGGTGCTGCCGCCGATCTGCTTGTTGAGCAAGGAGGAACAGTTCTGTTTTCGGAGACGAAAGAATTGATTGGCGCTGAACACCTGTTGGCGGAAAAAGCGGCTTCTTCCGAGGTTGCTCAAGCGATCACTGCGGCGATAGAACAACGCGAAGAGAAGCTGAAAGAGTCAGGAGTCGATTATCGCAGTGCGCAGCCAGGTCCCAAGCATATTCAAAAAGGCTTCAGCACCATCGAGGAAAAAGCTTTGGCTGCGGCGTTTAAATCCGGAACATCCCCCATTCAGGACGTGCTGCGCTATGGCGATGCGCCAAAAACGAAAGGACGTGTCTTCATGGATTCAGGCGGGTTTGATATTGAATCCGTCACGGGGATGGTGGCCGGCGGCGCACAATTGATTGTCTACACGACTGGAAAAGGCAACCCTGTCGGATCGCCGATTTCCCCCGTCATCAAAGTTTGCGGGGATCCTAAAATGGCGCAAGTGATGGCCGATAATATTGATATTAATGCGGGCCGCATCATGACGGGCGAGGAAACGATCGCTGACGTCGGCCGGCGTATTTACCGGGAAATGATCGAAGTGGCCAACGGCAAACTGACCAAAGCTGAACAATTGGGTTTTGCCGATTTTGCGATTCACCGTATTTTACCAAGCTTTTAAAGTCATCGATCAAATAATGTCATCGATCCAATTTGAACGATATGGGTGGTTGTTTTGATCGTTACCACTTACTTGATGATGGGAGAGAAGTGTACCGATGAGCCATACAGTTCGCCCAAGGATTAACAATCCGCATAATCCTTATCGGGATAACGTTCAAGGAAAAGCGAATGAACCGATTACAGTGGCCGGTTTATTGGACCGGGCAAAACAGGTGCTCGGGGAAGAAGTACAACAGATCAAACCGGATTGGACGTTGGAAGAAATATTCATCCGCTTGGAAGAAAATGCTCCGCGCATTGCCATTATCGGCGGATCAGCCGACCATCCGGCTCACATTCTGGATATTCAAACGGTTTCACGTGCGGCCCTTAAAATCTGGCAGGAAGGCGGGGTACCGTTTTATTTCAGCACGCCTGTGCTTTGCGATGGAACCTGCCAGAACAACATGGGCATGAGCTATTCCTTACAGAGCCGCAACGCCGTTGCCGAAATGGTCGTCAACCAAATGGAAGCCCATTCTTATCATGGCGCATTCGTCATTCAAGGTTGCGATAAACAACCGCTTGGTGTTTTGAGCGGACTCGCCCATTTGGACCGCATTCGCCGTCTGCGTGGCGAAGCGCCGGTATTTGCCTCCTTCGCGCCTTCCCATGTGCTTAAGGGAGGGGAAATACCGGAAGATCTGACGGCTGAATTGAATCAGGTGGCAGATCAAGCGGTTAAGATGGGTTTTCAGGATATTGCCGATGATCTGCATGATGCGATGAGCTTTATTTTGCAATGCAGTTCAAATACCGCATTCCAGGGGGTGCTAACCCGTGCGGTGGAAAAAGGCATTATTACAGCCGCACAACATAAAGATTTCGAAAAGCGTTTGGCGGTGAACACTTGTGATCCTGCCGGCGGTGTTTGTGCTTTCCATGGGACGGGAAACAGCTCCCGGGATGTGATGGCCGGTTTTGGCATGGCCCACCCTCATTTAGAAATTCTGACGGAACCACCGACTCAGGAACAACTGAATCCGGCGATCGAGTCTTTGTTTTCAATTATGAATCGACCGGAGTGCAGTGTCGCTGAGCTGGTCGGCGCCAATATAGCCAATGCGATTCGTATTCATAGTTCCGGCGGAGGATCGACCAATTTAATGATGCATATCGTCGGAGCCATGATTTATGCGGGTTACGATTTCAGCCTGTGGGATGTGCGCAAAATTCATCAGGAGCATCCGATTCCGGACCTGTTTGATTACAGTTTGACCGAAGGAAGAGATATTTTTGCTCTCGCTCAGCAATGCTGCTCAGGAGCGATCAGAGGGATGGAAACGTTATTTTATGAACTATTGAATAACGGGGTGCCCATGGATGTGGATGCGCTCACCGTCACCGGACAAACTTGGGCTGAACGATTGAGCCATACGGAAAATTTGAGCGCAGACGGGGTGAAGGATAATCCGGTCATTTTAAGCAAACCGCGTCGTAAATTTAGCGGCGTTGATGTGCTCGAAGGGAACTTTTTTGAGAGTGCCGTCGTTAAAATCAGCGGGATGACCAGTCATCAGTTGGATCAATTTGATGAGAAAATATCTTTTGTCCTTTATTTCCAGAATGAAGAGGAAGCGAACAAACATTTGTTGAATACTGAGCTTTTAGGAGACCTGCGCGATCGGAAGGAATTCCCCCGCGAGCACTTGTTAACGATGTGGCAGCATAATCAGCCAGACACTTTCGATCAGGCCCAGAATCTGGAATACAATGAGCTGTTCGACCGCATGGTTGACGATGAAATTTTAAAGATAACGATCATTATTGCCGGACAGGGTCCTGAGGCGTTCGGTATGCCGGAAATGTTCACGCCGATGCAACATATCAACGCCAATCGTCAGTTGAAAAGATTAGCCACGCTGATTAGTGACGGGCGCTATTCAGGAGTGACTTACGGGGCGGCGATCGGTCACATGACGCCTGAAGCGTTGAATGAGGGCGGCATCCTTTATTTGCAACAAGGCGATGTCTTGCTGCTGCGTTTTCGATCCAAAAGAATTGAACTCTTGGATATGGCTGAGTTTGATCAAGGACATATCAAATTATTTAACGGCGACTTGAAGGCTGAAAGAGCAGAAATCGGCCAACAGAGAAAAGAGACGATGAAAAAACGTCAAAAATTAGTGGCCGCCTCAAATCGTTTGGTCGGTTGTACGGATGCAAGCGAGGGAGTGGTTCCCTTGGCGGTCAAAATGGATGCGGACATTCCTTTTAAACGCGAAGCAAAGAGCAGTGTTCAAGCCAAATGAGCCACATCATGGAAGGAAAACGGCAGTGATGAAAAAGGAGTTCTGAAAGTTGAAGAATGTTTATGCTTTTTCAGGTATCATTCCTCCGATGGTAACTGTATTTGACAAAGACGGAGACATTGATTTGGAAGCAAACCGCAAACTTGTTGATTGGCTGATCGATCAAGGGATTCACGGCATCCTTTTTTTGGGAAGTTCGGGCGAATTTTCTGCTCTGACTTTAAATGAACGCAAGTTGTTTGCGGAGGAAATGATTGCCCATGTAAACGGAAGGATACCAGTCCTCATCGGCACGGGTACGACCAATCTGCCAGATACGTTTGAACTGTCCGAACATGCCGAGCGTGCAGGGGCATCAGGTGTTTTAGTCATTAATCCTTACTATTGGAAGTATCCGGATGCAGATCTGTCTGCCTATTACGCTGAAATCGCCGAAAATGTAAACATTCCGCTTATGATCTACAATTTTCCGGCTGTCACCGGACAAAATTTATCAGCAGATATGATTTGTCGATTGGCTTCCAGTCATGAAAATATCGTCGGGTTGAAAGACACGACAGAACATATAGGGCATGTCCGTGAAATCATCACCACTGTTCAGCAGGTACGGGCTGATTTTGCCGTGTTTGCCGCTTTTGATGATCATATTTTGCCTGCTTTACAATTTGGGGCTGCTGGTGCCATTAACGGGACATCAGCTTTTGCTCCACGTTTATCCGTGGAGCTTGTCGAATCTTTTTGGCAGCACGATTATGAACGGGCCGTGGACCTTTATCGACAATTGGCGGGGTATATGGAAGTTTATCAATTCCATCCGTTGTTCTTTATGGTGGCCAAAGAAGCCCTTCATCAACGGCTTTTCAAGCATCAAACAGGTGTGCGCCTTCCAGCTAGAACATTTGACCAAGGTTTGACCGATAAAATGAAAGCGTTTCTGCAAAAACACGAATTGCTTTAATATAAGCGGTTTTTTATCTCTATAAGCGGATTTTTATCTCAAAAATTTGTGCAAAGGTTGGGATCTTTATGCAAGAATCAAGAAAATTTCTCGAATCACTCGGTTATCCAGGCGGAGACTTATATGATCTGCCCACCTCGACCAAACGTTTTCCCGACGGGGCTCAATACCGGATCGAACTGCCCAGTGTTGAAGGTCCCCGGGCTTTGGAAGCGACGCTGCAAGAAATCGATCGTTACGGCATGACCGTTCACCGTGTATCACAAGGGAGCGGGATTATGCTTTTAACAGATGATGAAATCACGGAAATGAACAAGATGTGTGCTGAAAGAGGCATGGAATTAAGTTTGTTTGTCGGTCCTCGCGGCACGTGGGATATAGGCGCTCAACCGTTTACTTCGGCCGGTTCTTCAATCGCTTTGCGTCACGAAGGGGCCGACCAGCTTGTTTATGCCATGGAAGACTTAAAAAGAGGAGTCAGCCTTGGCTTAAGAGGGGCACTCGTGGCTGACGAAGGATTGTTGCTCTTAACCAAAGAAATGAAAAAACAAGGGATTCTGCCACAAGACTTTGTTGTCAAAGTTTCAGTTCAATTACCCGCTCCCAATCCTGTTTCAGTGAAACTGATGCAAGATTTGGGGGCGGATACGTACAATGTGCCGACAGCACTCACTTTGCCTAAACTGGCTGCGCTGCGCCAAGTCATTGATATTCCCATTGATTTGTACGTTGAGGTTCCCGATAATTTCGGCGGTTTTATTCGCCATTACGAAATCCCCGAACTGATTCGTATCCTCGCTCCTGTCTATGTCAAGTTTGGCTTGCGCAACCATCCGGATGTGTATCCTTCCGGTAAACAGTGGGAATCGACCAACCTGGATCTGTGCCGGGAAAGGGTACACCGTGCAGCTTTAGGCATACAGATGATTGAACGCTATTACCCGGAAGCAAAAACTTCCGAACTTGGAGCGGAAGGATTGGGGATCCCTCAAGTTTAAAGGATTGGG
>CALBTX010000065.1 GCA_937967685.1 uncultured Bacillaceae bacterium
AAATCAATGTCTGAAAAATAGAAACAAAGCGGATCCACATAATATGTAAAACACTTCATGCAAATAAAATCTCTCATCCTAAAAACATTCATCCTAAAATCTTTCATCCGTAATGTCCGCATTGACAGCCGCTGCCGCTTTATTACCTTCTGCCGCAGAAATCATTAATGAAGAAGGAGCTAAGTGGACAAACTCACCGGCGACATAAACATTTTTTTGTGAGGTTCGCCCAAAATCATCAGTGGCAATTTTTCCATCCTCCTCTATTTCAAAACCGAGTTGTTCAGCAAATTGATGAGGTCGATAGAATGTAGGTGCAATAAATCCGCCACTTCTTTTGATTTCAAAACCTGAAGCAAACGTCACTTTCTCCAGGTAACCATTTGCTCCAGATAATTTTTTTATCGGTTCCGTCTTGACGGTAATCCCTTTTCGTTCCAAATCTTTCCTGATTGGTTGAGAGAGTTCTTGACCGTTCGTTGCCACCAATAAATCTTCAGACCAGTTATAAATCAGTTTTCCTAAATGATAGGCCACATCTTCATTTTCAGCAATGACAATGAGTGGTTGATCTCTTAATTCCCAGCCATCGCAATATGGACAGCTAAATAAACTTTTTCCGTAATATTGACGTATTTCAGGAACTTGCGGGTATTCTTCGCGCATGCCCGTGGCTAAAATCATTTTTTCCGCAAGACACTCTCTGCCCTCAGCCGTCGTCAACTTAAACATCGCATCACTCGCTTGTTTGGTGACTTGCGTCACCGTTTCCTTAAAGAAATGAACAGACGGATACTTTCTCAGTTCTTCGAATGCTATATTTTTGAATTCCGCTGGTTTAATGCCGTCTCGTGTCAAAAATCCATGTGATTCTTGCGTGACCCGGTTTCTGTTCGTCCCGTCATCAAATAAAGCGATATGTCTTCGTGATCTTCCAAGGATCAAACCGGCACTCAAACCGGCAGGTCCGGCACCTATAATCGCACAATCAAAAACTTCCACTGTATTCATCTGTATTCATCCTCCACATAAATTTTTGTTAAAAACATCCTGTTCAGCCGATTGTGATTCAACCGGTGACTATTATAGATATTAGAACTCCATAATGGAAACAAAGGGACAAAAAATGAAAGATCATAGATTCAAAGGATCATTAATATCCATAATAGACGTTGAAAATAGCCCTGATTTAGAGGACTGACGCTGCTTTTTTAGCTAGATCAGAAATTTTTTGACTCCTCAATTCCTCCTCCATTTTTTCTTCTGCCGAAACCATCACCTTTTGAATCAAGCAATCCGGATTATCGTTCAAACAGCCTTCAAACAGGGACGCAGATCCTTCAATCGCATGAATGATGTCCAGAAACGAAATGTCTTCCCAATTTGACTTGAGCTTGTATCCTCCATTGGGACCGGAAGAGGACTCAATTATGCCTGCTTTGACCAGTTTTGTCATGATTTTGGATAAATACGTCGGTGAAACCTCAAGCTGTTCTGCCAACTGCTGCATATCAACACGTTGATTTGGGGTGGTAACGGCCAAATGGAGCATGGCGTGAAGGGCATAGTTCGTCGCTTTAGAATATTTCATGCGATGTCACCTCTTTCGAGGACTTTATATATCTATAATATCTTTTATAGTCGTATATGTCAACCTATACCCTTTAAAGTGGTAAATGTCAAACTTTGGACATTCAACCCCCTTTTGGATCATCACCCCTTTGGATAATCAACCCACATACCGTTTCAATATGCGGTCAACGGCTGCCCCATAAGATTCGCCAAACAAATTCAGGTGTACCAACAAATAATACAGCTGGTAAAGCGGTTTGACATCTTCATAAGCGGAGGACACGGGCAGGATCTCTTGATAAGCGCTATACATTCTGCTTGAAAATCCACCAAACAATTCCGTGAATGCCAGTTCGCACTCATGATGACCGAAATAAACAGCCGGATCAATCAAGTACGGATGTCCCCCGGGTCCAACCAGCCAATTTCCACCCCACAGATCGCCGTGTAATCGACGCGGAGGCACATCGTTAGGAATCCAGTCGGATAGCCGCTCCAGCAATCGTTGAGCCAAACGTGCCCGTGCCACGGGAAGAAGCCCTCTTTTTTCAGCCCATTCAAATTGTGGCTTTAACCGATAATCACGATAAAACGCAAGCCACTCTTCCTGCCAGGTGTTCACCTGAGGCAATCGACCGATGAAATTGTCGGTCGAAAAGCCAAACTTATCCCCTTGTTGTTGATGAAAGCAGGCCAGATGCCTCCCTAGATACGCATCGGTTTGTTGGTTGGGACGACCTTCTATCCATTCCATCACAATGCCATGATCATCCCAGTAATACACCTCCGGCACACGAATCGTATTTGTCTCTCTGATAAACGCCAGGCCTTTCGCTTCTGTGGCGAACATTCCTGCGGGCGCACGGTCATTGTTTTTGACGAAATATGTACGGTTTTCCGTTTCAACCGCATAGGCATCGCTGATACTTCCGCCCGCAACCGTTCTAATGTCTCGAATTGATGAAGATTCTCCCATGTTTTGGAGCACTTGCCTCATCCGATCCATCATATGTTTTCACGCTCTCGAATAAACGAGAGCAGGCGCGAACAACTGGTTGAAATCAGGTCATACACCTCATCAAAGTCCCCCGTAAAATATGGGTCCGGAACATTCTTGTTTTCGCGATGCGACAGAAAATCAAGAAGAAGATACAATTTGTGCTCCTGATCACCCATTGCCATCCGTTTCAAATCCGCCAAATTATCCTCATCCATGGCGATCACATAGTCAAAATCAGACAAGTCATTTGATCGCACCTGCCTGGCTGTTATGGAACGATAATCAATGTGGCGATCGTCTAACAACTGTCGGGTTCCTTGATGAGGAGGTTCACCGATGTGCCAGTTGGACGTCCCGGCTGAATCAATATGTATTTTATCCTGTAGTCCCGCTTCCCGAACCTGATGACGAAAGACCGCTTCCGCCAT
This sequence comes from uncultured Bacillaceae bacterium, assembly GCA_937967685.1. Lineage (GTDB taxonomy): Bacteria > Bacillota > Bacilli > Caldalkalibacillales > Caldalkalibacillaceae > CALBTX01. The sequence continues at coordinate 3,001 of CALBTX010000065.1, forward strand.
GGGCGATCGACATATGTTCCCCAAACAGACAAATAGGACGCTGATCATTTTCACACCTCATTGAGTTTTGGCCTGGATGATGTTTTCTTCATCGTCTTTTTTTTATCGTCTTGTAAGATAGTATAAGCCTCCTCAAGCATACATTCAACGATTGATGAAGAAAAAGCAATGCTCTCCCCTCGACATGGAATTGAAAAAAGGTTCCGTTACGAATTGATTTGTTGATTAAACCGTTCTGTCTTATACCATGTCACTTCGTTACGCAGCATGACACGTTTCACTTCTAAGACTGTAGAATAGGAAACCAAAAATAGCCACATTTGAGAATACATAATATACATTAATAACACGATAAAAACGTTTTTCCACGTTAATAGATTTGTTTCTATACTCAATGCCAATAATGCTTCGATGACGAATAACAGGAAGGCCACGACAAGCAGCACATACGATACGATGCCAATCGTGATTTCCGCATGCCCCAGCAGGCTCGTCACAAGGACACCATGGGAAATGAGAATGCCTGAAAAAAACAGGAAATATGTAAACAAGAAATAGACAAGGTCAATGAGGACTTTTTTGTTTTTCAATTTATGAAAGCTGAACAAATATTTACCAATGACATACACATTACCGCGCGCCCATCTGGTTCTTTGTTTCCACCATACCTTCCATGTTTCCGGCTCTTGTTCCCAGGTAACGGCTGCCGGAAAGAAACGGATATAATAACCGGTTTGGTAAACCCTGATGCTTAGCTCCGTATCTTCAGACAAAGCCTTTTCATCCCAGCCCCCCAGCTCCTCCAAAATGGATCGGCGAATGGCAAAATTGGTACCCGGAATGGTTGCCATTCTAAACCAGAACCATCTGCCGGCCTGAGCCAACCATTGAAAGGAAAGCGTTTCAATATTGATCAAACGGGTCAGTAAATTTCTCTTGGCATTGATGACCCGAAATTTGCCGATCACCGCACCTGCTTTTCGATCTTTCTGTAATACCAAGACAAGATTTTGAACCGCGTCCGGTTCAGGGGTATTATCCGCATCATAGACGACAATTATTTCACCGCTGGAGTGTCGAAACCCTTGGTTCAGCGCACCTGACTTCCCTTTCCCTCCCAACGGCGGTTTTGTATGCACAACGTTGATAAATGGATATTGACTGGCATATTGATCCGCAATCTTCCCTGTCGCATCAGAAGAATTGTCATTAACGATGATCACTTCGAGCTTATCTTTCGGATAATTGAGGTTGATCATGGATTCGATCGTATCTTTAATGACCAGTTCTTCATTGTGGGCCGGAATGAGTATACTGACTGTCGGCTGGGAAGGAATGTTTTTCAACCACAATTGATGAATATACCTATATCTGAGCGAGAACATGTAACCGCCTTGCATCAGGAGCACATGATAAAACAACATCAACCAGATGATAAAAATGGACAAATACACCAACAGGTTAGCCAATCTCATCCCCTCGTTTCATTGGTTCGTTTCGCGTGCTGTTGATCAATATATAAATCGTAAATGTGACTAAAGCCAAAATGCCTATCATGGCCATCAGCCAGGTGAATCTTTTCAAATAGACGCCAATGTGGTAGTACAACAGATCGAGAGAATCCATAAACAATTTCCAGCGGTTCATATCGACGATGATTTCTCCATGCTCAGTCCTGATTTCAACATGATCGGCACGCACGTGATGATCCAACTGCTTTAAATCAATCCAGGACACGTCAAGCTGCGTCAGTTGCTCTATTAATTCGTGAAACAACTCGACCCCCAGATAAGGATGATAGAATCCTGCCACCATACCGTCTCTGACGAACATGTATTGGTGGGCACGATCCATCATTTGTTCGATCGCTTGAGGGTTCTCTGGTTGTAAATAACCGATTGTTTCTGGCAGCAAAAGCATGCCCTGCAAAAACGTAGGTCTTGTCACGTACGGGGCGGTAGACATGATTTCCCAGTTCTCGTCACTTAGTTGCAGCTGGCCTGAATAAGTCGAAAAATATTCTGCAGCGACCTCATATCCGTGTTGGGACATTGTATAATGCGGGGCTTCAAAGGCGAGAGGATACAAGCCATAGTTGGCCAGCTCCTGGATGCCTCTGCTCAATCTTTCTTCTATATACTTTCTTTCAAAGGCTTTCCTCTCGTTCATATATTGTTCGTATGCTTCAACGCTTGTAAAATCATCCGCAGTCTTTGCCACAACCCGATCCACATGGCCGTGATAAATAGGCATATTGTGTTCCACATCCCAAAACTCAAATCCTTCTCCTGTTTCACTCTGTCTATATTGGTGTGTATAGCCGTGAAGGATGATGCTGCCGCCGTTATCCTGCATATATTTAAGCACTTTTAATAGTTCCGGAGAATCGGAAAAATGGTACTGCTTTCCCGTCACGGGATTGGTGTACACGGGAATCACGGCAACCATGTACGGAATGTCCTTTTCTTTTAAAATACGTGCGATCTCCATCATATGGTCTGGGTCAACCAGGGGATGAATATCCTCCAGGCGCAGATAACCCGGATTTTTTGATTGCTGTTCGGCACGGGAGACGTCCTCTGTGAACACGTCGTGCAACCCTTCGGCAAAAGCAATAGAAAATGGTGGTCGCAGATCGGATGAAGCAAAATAATAGTTTCCTTGTTGACGGACAAACAGCGGATAAGACAAGTGGTCTTTCTTCCCGATCAATATCGTTTCCGTAAGCTCGTTTTCCGGGAGGTTGATGTTCATGATGGCACTTGGATTGATAGAGAAGTGTTTTTGCGGATGATCTGCCGAGGATATCCGTTCAATGACGGCCTTGATTGGCACTTGTTCTACAAAGGAAAAATTGTCACCCAGTTGTTCGACATTATGACCAATCGCTACCATTTTTCCTTTAAAATGTGTAACTATCCGAACAAATGATTCCGGTAAAACTTCTTTTTGTTCACCGTAATAAAAAAGATAGTCTGCCGTCTGAACGTCTTTTTCCTCGACCGACGTACTGGCTTTAAATGTGATATCATGTGTAAATCGACCGAGTAACATATCAAGCATGCGCTGATGGTGATCAATTTCACCGTTTTTCGAGCTGAAAACGACCAGTACGTGAGGACCATCCTCCTCCAATGTCTCAAATGACGCTGCATAGGCTGTCTGAACGTAGCAGCCAGCGGCCAGTACAGTCAGGAAAGCAATGCTGAAAATCATAACGATTTGCCCTTTACATGGATACATTTTGAGATCCTCCCCCAAAAACTGTTCTATCCTTAACCGATTAGATGTAAACCATTTGGAGTGCGGACATGATCGTAAATATTTTAACGATTCCGCGCCTTTAGAAAATATTTTTGAATGACTGCCTCTGTTGGTGATCCGAGCGGGGAAAAATCGATCGTGTTCGCAGTCGATTCATCCAAAGTGACATTCCACCAATAGATTCCGTCAATGAAAGGTTTCCAGCTCACGTATGTTGCCTCATAATAATGAGCTTGTGCCTGCCAGTCGATTTGACCTTCCGGAATACTCCAGGCATATGGTGTTCGATACGCTCCCGCAATAGGAATGATGCCGGCCTCTGTAACGACAATCGTTTGATCGCGCAGTATATCGCTCAATTGATCTATCCATATTTCCCAGGACGCTTTCAGCATCTCCACAGTGGCATCATCCGGGGCATCCAACGGAAAATAGGCATCAATACCGACGTAATCCAGCTGTGAGACAAATGGGGATTCACGGATGTCGTTCACACTATTCCAATTAAATGAATACATGAGTTTGCCCCGGTAAATTTTACGTATCGATTGAATCAGGTCGATCCATTCAGCATGGTCACTTTGTAGAGAATTGAGTTCCGTGCCGATATTAAACCATTTCACGCCTGTCACTTCAGACAATTGGGCATATTGGAGCAGTAATGTTCCGTAACTTTCAAACCATGCATGCGAATTTCTCGGCTGAATGGTTCCTCGCCAGTGGCCGGAGGAGATTATACTTTGTTCATCAAGAATAGGCCGCAGCACAACACTTAAGTCCTGTTCGTGAGCCGCGTCAATCAAGTCGGTTAATTCTGCGATTGTCGGTGTACTTTCCGGGTCAGTCTTTACATGATCGGCTTGCCAATCGTCTTGAAACAAGGGAAAGGCAATTGCAAGACTGTTAAATCCTAGCTCACTTAAATCTTTAAATAGCTGCCGTGCATTGGCCATGTCAGGATGACCGTAAACAAGCAGATTGATTCCAGCTTGAAATTCATCGGAAGTATATTTGCGCTCGACAATCCGTTCTGAATCGTGCAGAGGATCAGCTTCGGTCGGGTGTTGGTTTGGTTTTTTAAGCGGAGCATTGGATACAGCGTACGTTTGGTCTACATTAAATTCATGTTCTTCAGCATTTTTTTGATGTTCTTCAGCGTTCCTTTCATGTTCTAAAGCATTAATTTTTTCGTTTTGAGGGTGCATTGACTGAAAAAAGAGTATGAATACAAATAATAAAGCAATCGCTATACCGAACAGAAAAAAATTTTTCACGCTCATCTCTCCGTTCACTCACCTAGTTTACATACAACTGGCACCCTTTATCAGTCAAAAGACCCATTTGTTTGTTCTATATAACGAATATTATATGATTGTCAGCGGAAAAGAAACCGTTGTAATGAACGATATTTCTTTAAAAAGAACTAGATTTGTTCTATATATTGAAAAATGGATCCAAAAGCTTACATTTTCTGCTAATATCTCCAGTTTATGTTCTTTATAATGAACAATGAGGGCTGGTGAAGAACTTGATATCGTTTAAGCGGCAAAAAGGGGAAGGTCAAAAGAATGAAATAAAGAGGAATAATGACTCGAATAATCAGTGCCAAGGAACTAAAACACGAGTCATGGTCGAGCGATTTGACATGCCTGGCATACACAAAAAGGGAAGCAGTCCCGGCTGCTTCCCGTTATAGTTCACGTTCATCGCTTTATAATACGTTGATCGCTATTATACTTTTCATCGCTTATAATATGTTCATCGCTTATATAATATTTTTCTGTTTCAATTTTTGAATCCGTTCTTCCTTATAGCCAAGCAATCCTTGGTAAATGTCTTTATTATGCTTCCCGACCGATTCTGCTCCGGTAAACTTCACTTTTCCCGGGGTTCTGCTCAATTTCGGCACAATGCCGGGCATTATCCATACTTTTTCAGTGGGTATTTGATTGTTCCCCCTCGATGGTTTCCATATGGTGACAAGCTGCTTGATGGCCGGTTAACATACCTGCTGTTGAACGCAGTTCGGGATCATCCTTTTTGCATAGGTCGGTGGCAAAGGGACAGCGGGTGTGGAATCGACAGCCGGAAGGGGGATCCAAAGGAGACGGAACATCTCCTTCCAGAATGATGCGCTTCTTTTTTTTGGACGGATCGGCGACTGGAATGGCGGATAACAAGGCCCTCGTGTACGGATGCCGCGGGGTGTCGAACAACGATTTTTTGTCGGCTGTCTCCACGATTTTTCCGAGGTACATGACGATAATGCGGTCTGAAATGTGCCGGACAACGCCTAAGTCGTGAGCGATGAACACATAAGTCAGCTTAAATTCATGCTGTAACTCTTTCAATAAATTCAATACTTGCGCCTGGATGGAAACGTCCAATGCGGACACTGCTTCGTCACAGACGATCAGCTTCGGATTCACGGCTAACGCACGGGCAATACCGATGCGTTGCCGCTGCCCGCCGCTGAATTCATGAGGATAACGGTCGATCATATCAATACTTAGTCCGACGGTTTCCATCAGTTCCTTGACACGGCTTCTCCGTTGGGCTTTAGGCACGACGTTTTGAATCGCGAGTGCTTCAGAAAGCAAGCGCCTGACGGTATGTCTCGGATTTAAAGAAGCAAACGGATCCTGGAAAATTATTTGTATATCCTTTCGCTTCCTGCGCATTTGTTTCTTGGACAAAGCGAGCAAATCCTCACCATCAAAGCGGATGTCACCTGCGGTCGGTTCATCCAAACGCAAAATGGCCCGTCCGGTCGTCGATTTACCGCAACCCGATTCCCCGACAATACTCAATGTTTCCCCGCGTTTTACGGAAAAGGATATGTCATCCACCGCTTTGACATAATTGACGGTGCGACCTAACATGCCGCCCTTGATCGGGAAGTATTTTTTCAAGCCTTTCACTTCCAGCAATGCCTCAGTCATCCTCATTCACTTTCCTTCCGTAAATAGATCCGTGCCTTCGGATCTCCGTCCCATTCGTCGGTATATATCCAACAGCGCACCTGGCCACCTCGCTCAGAATTGAGCGCATCCGATTTTTGCAAATTCGGCAGCCGTTCACGGCATATATCACTGGTATAAGGACAGCGTGGGGCAAATCGACAGCCTTGCGGCATATTGTCTTGGCTCGGTACAGTCCCTTTAATCACCTGCAGTTCATCGACATCGATATCATGTCGGGGCAAGGAATTCATCAATCCAATCGTATACGGATGTTTCGGGGAGTTGAACAAGGTCGTGACATCTGCGTACTCCACGATTTGACCGGCGTACATCACAGCAACCTCGTCGCACGTTTCGGCCACAACCCCTAGATCGTGAGTAATCATTATGACAGCCATGCCCAACTCGTCTTGAAGTGTTTTGATCAACTCCAGAATTTGGGCTTGGATGGTCACATCCAGTGCCGTGGTCGGTTCATCGGCGATGAGCAGTTCCGGATCGCAAGCCAAAGCCATGGCGATCATTACTCTTTGGCGCATCCCGCCGGACAGTTCATACGGGTATTGTTTGGCCCGTTTATCCGGGGACGGCATGCCGACCAGTTTCAGCATCTCCACGGCCTGTTGCCATGCTTCTTTTTTCCTCATTTTACGGTGAATGCGGTATACCTCCGCAATTTGCTCACCGATCGTGAATACCGGATTGAGAGAGGTCATCGGTTCCTGAAAGATCATCGAAATTTGATTCCCCCGGATTTTACCCATCTCGGCACTCGTTTTTTGCAACAGATCTTCCCCTTTAAACGTGATGTGTCCACCTACAATTTTTCCGGGATCTTCGATGAGCCTCATGATCGATAATGACGTGATACTTTTCCCACAGCCGGATTCACCGACAATGCCCAATGTTTTTTTGCGATGGATTGAAAAATCAACACCGTCCACCGCTTTCACTTCACCTGCGGATGTAAAAAAAGACGTGCGCAACTGACGGACATCGATCACCGTATTTTCATTGGTAGAAGCATTATCCACTGATCCATCATCGTAACCATTTGCTGGTCGTTCAGCATGAGTTGACATTCAGATTCACCTCGCTAGCGTACGCATTTAGCACTAATTCATTTCAATGCGTTTGTTCAATAGTCGGTAGATGATATCGACGATAAAGTTGACGAATACGAAACAGAGCGCCAACACGATGATCGTCCCTTGTACGACCGGATAATCCCGGGCGGATATGGCTTCAACGACCAGGCGTCCCATGCCGTTGATACTGAATACCGTTTCAGTCAGAATGGCACCGCTTAAAAAGTACCCGAATTGCAGACCGATGACCGTGACAACCGGTATTAATGCGTTTCTCAATGTGTGTTTGTAAATGACGTACCGCTCCTTGACTCCTTTGGCCCGAGCCGTGCGCACATAATCTTGTCGGATGACTTCCAGCATGCTGGAACGGGTCATACGCGCGATTATGGCAGCCCCGGCCGTCCCCATCGTGATCGCCGGCAATATAATTTGTCGCCAATCGCCCCAACCGGATGTCGGCAACAACCCCCACTCAATGGAAAACCAATACATAAGCATAAGTCCGAGCCAAAAGTTGGGCATGGACAATCCGATCAAGGCCACGAGCATGATTCCCATGTCCGCAAATGAGTATTGTTTGGTAGCCGAAATGATCCCGGCAAACAATCCGATAAACATGCTGACCAATATACTCCATACGGCTAACTCAATCGTAATCCAAAACCGTGGAGCAATAATGTCGATCACCGGCTGATCGGTACGAACAGACTGCCCGAAGTCCAACGTGATCAGGTTCCCGAGAAAACTTAAATATTGATGTGGCAGTGGTTCGTTCAAACCGAGGTTTTCCCGCATCTGTTCGATTTGCTCCACAGAAGCGGCCTCACCGGCCAGCACTTGGGCCGGATCACCGGGGATCAGCTGCAGCATCAAAAACGACACAAGCGTCACACCGATAATGACCGGAACCAATTGCAGCAAACGACGAATCACGTAAATATGCATCCTTGACACCTCCGATTATGATTTATTCCGTGGATCGAGCGCATCCCGCAGACCGTCACCGAGCAAATTGAAACCGAGCACGACCAAAACGATGGCTATGCCGGGAAAAATAGTAATGTGCGGACTGTCCCACATATAATCGCGTCCGTCGCTGAGCATCGCCCCCCATTCCGGAGCGGGTGGCTGGGCACCCAATCCGAGGAAAGAGAGGCCGGCTGCACTCAAAATTGATACGGCAATCTGCAGGGTCGCTTTGACAATAATCGGAGAAACGATATTTGGCAAAATATGTTGACACACGATTTTAGCATCACTCGCTCCGAGTGCACGGATCGCTTCCACGTATTCAAGCTTGCGTACTTCTAACGTTGAGGCACGCACAATGCGGGCAAAAACAGGGACATTATAAACCGATAGAGCAATGATCACATTGTGCAAACTCGGGCCGAGTGCACTGACGATGGCCAATGCCAGTAGAATTCCGGGAAAAGCAAGGAGTACATCCACGACACGCATGATGACGGTATCCACCCAGCGGCCGTAATACCCTGAGACGACCCCCATCAGAATACCGAACACGGCCCCGATACTAACCGACAGAAGGCCGATATACAACGTTAAACTTGCCCCGTGCAATATGCGGCTGAAAATATCCCGTCCGTTATGATCCGTTCCGAACCAGTTTTCGGCGGATGGGGGCTGAAATCGGTTCATCAAATCGGTCGCCGACGGACTGTGTGGTGCGATATAAGGGGCCAAAAATGCGATGACAAAGAAGAAAAAGATAATGGCAGCTCCGACGATGGCCAATTTATTTTTAACCAGATTTCTTAGAAACGTGCCCCAGCGCATCTGTCGGGTAGAGGCCACCGTTTCCGGTCCGGAAGACGGAGTGATCGTTGATTCATTCATAAATGGACACCACCTCTATATAGTGGGGGACGATGTTTACTAACAACGATTTTTAGTTATCAAAATATAAAAACTGATTGCTGATATCAAAATACAAAAATTATTACATAAATAGCCAAGAGATTATGCTGCCTATCGCTAGAAACGTCTGATCATCTGTCATAAATTGTCATAAAATTTAAGAGGCTTAGTATAAAACTTATAGTTGCCTCATATCATTTATTGTCAAAAGTATATTCAAAAATGAACTTATTATGATTTTAATGTGTACAAGTAAAGGGGGAACGTAAGGTGAGAAACGTAAACAAATGGGTGTTACTTATCTGTTTGGCCTTGTCATGCATCCTCATTCTGGCTTCCTGTGTCAAAGGCGATGATCCTGCATCTGAAGAAAACGGTATTGAGAACGAGGACATGAACGAAGGTACAGACGAAGGCAATACAGAAGACAATACAAATGAAGATTCGGAAAACAGTGATGAGGCAGCAGGACCCGTAGAAGGCGGTGATCTCATCATGGCCATGTCGTCCGATATCGTCTCACTTGACCCGCACGGATCCAATGACAGCCCGTCCAGTAACGTGAGGTCAGCGCTTTATGAAACATTGATTTATCAGGATGAAAACATGGAATTGCATCCGCATCTTGCTGAGGAGTTCGAACAAGTGGATGAGACAACGTGGGAATTCAAACTGCGCGAAGGCATAACGTTTCATGACGGTGAGCCGTTCACGGCCGAGGCGGTGAAAGCGACCTTCGAACGGGTGCTCGATCCGGATTTGGCGTCACAACGGACGTTCTTGTTCGATATGATCGAAGAAGTGGAAGTGATCGATGAGTATAACGTCCGCATCACAACAGAATATCCGTTCGCTCCGTTGGCAGCACATTTGGCACATGACGCCGGCGGCATCATCAGTCCGAAAGCGATTGAAGATGACTATAATGGAGACATCAATCTGGACATCGAAGCGTATGGAACGGGACCGTTTAAACTGGAGTCCTGGGGGCAAGGTGAAGAAGTCGTCATCAGCAGAAACGAGGACTACTGGGGCGATCCCGCATACTTGGATACCGTCACGTTTAAAGTCGTACCGGAGCAGTTGACACGCATCGGTATGCTGGAGAACAATGAAGCGCACATCGCCGATCAAATCGAATCAACGAACGCCAGCCGCGTGGAAAACACAGAAGGAGTTCAACTGATTGCTCAACCGAGATGGAGTTTAACTTATGCCGGCTTCAACACGGAAAAAGAACCGTTCGACGATCCGAATGTACGTAAAGCAATCTCTATGGCAATCGACACGGATGCCATCAATGAAGGCATTTACCAAGGGTACGGAACGCCTGCCAAAGGCCCTATCAACGATTTGATTTTCGGGTATAAAGACGATTTAGAAGGCTTGCCGTACGATCCTGAAGCAGCCAAAGATTTGTTGGCTGAAGCTGGGTATGAAGACGGCTTCTCAACAACGCTGTGGACCAATGATGACAATCCGGAACGCATCCAAACGGCAGAATACATCCAAGATCAGCTTGAGGACATCGGCATTGACGTGGAAATCGAACTCGTCGAATGGGGTGCTTTCCTGGATGCCACCGGCAAAGGGGAACATGAAATGCTCGTCCTCGGTTGGGTAACCGTCACCGGTGACGCGGACTACGGGATGTACTCTCTGTTTCACTCCTCGAACAAAGGCGCACCGGGTAACCGTTCTTTCTACGAAAACGAAAAAGTCGATGAATTGCTTGACCAGGCTCGCAGAGAAACGGATGTAGAAACCCGTGAACAGCTGTACCACGAAGTTCAGGAAATTCTCGTCGAGGAAGCGCCGATGATTTATACAATACACAATGATAGACTCGTCGGTGTATCTGAACAAGTTCACAATTTTTCCGTTCATCCGAATGACCTGTTCCTTTTCCATCACACCTATTTGACCGAAGATGACGTAAGTTACTAACACCGTACACAACCCATGTTGGAAAAATAAAACGTGTGTTGCAAACAGTCGTATGACACTTCTGCTTCTAAACGCGGTTTTTCTTTTACGTCTTCTTTTTTCTTATCGTGTTCACCGGATACCTGATCTGCTTATTTAATAAATAGGCGCACGCTTCTTCTGCCGCTTTTTGTTTTAGCTCGGCCAACGATTCTTCTGAGTAAAAGGCGGAATGCGGCGTAATAACGACATTGTCAAAGGAATAAAGCGGATGGTTTTCCTGTGGTGGCTCCTTCTCCATCACATCCAGCCCCGCGCCTCCGATTTGATTTGTTTTCAATGCTTCGACGAGGTCGTCTTCATTGATAATGGCGCCTCTCGATGTATTGATGAGCAGCGCACCTTTCTTCATTTTGCGAAACAGTTCCTTATTAAATAAATGATACGTGTCTTGATTTAAAGGTAAATGGATGGATAATATATCGGACAGCGCAAGCAATTGCTCGAAGGAAACCGTTTTAATGCCGGTTCCCCGCTTAGCCTTGCGGGAATGGCCAATGACATGCCACCCCAACGCTTGCGCTTTTCTGGCCAAAGTGAGGCCAATTCCACCGAGCCCCAGGACCCCCAGCGTTTGGTCTTTCAAACGCCGGATGGGCCTGGCGATTCGGAAATCCCAAATATTATTTTTCGCATGGGTGCTCAGCAAATCAATTTTTCTGGACACATTTAAAATGAGGCCCAAGGCATGATCGGACACCTCTTCATATCCATAGTCCGGGACATTGCACACTTGAATGCCGAGATCGGTAGCGGCCGTGACATCGATATTGTCAAAGCCGACGCCGTAATTGGCAATCACTTTACATTTTGGTAAAGATGCGAGCACTCTTCTTGTGATCGGAGCATACTGAACAATGATGCCGTCCGCATCCTGGCAATGCTTAAGCACATCGCCCTCGGATTTACATTGATGGACAACAGCTTGAAAGCCATTTTCAGAAATGATTTTCTTTTCAATGTCAACGGTTGGATGATCGCAGTCTGTGATAGCGATAATCTTCTCGGCCATGAATACCCTCCATCATCCGTTCTGAAGAAAATTCCAACATCTGTGTTCAAGCATTTAGGATGATTTAATTTGTGTCGAAACGAGTTTTTCGATGACATACTCATCGATTCCTTGATGACCGCCTTCTTTGCCGAATCCGCTTTCTTTAATTCCTCCAAACGGTACAGAAGCAGTGATCGGGAGCGAATCATTGAGTCCAACAATACCGAACTCCAACTGTTGTGCAACGCGGTGACCTCTTGAGAGATCATTCGTATAGAAATAAGCGGCCAGGCCATATTGTGTATCGTTTGCTTTTTGAATCACTTCTTCTTCCGTTTTGAATGTAAAAATCGGCGCGACCGGGCCGAACGTTTCTTCATGAGAAATAAGCATCGATTCATTGACATCAGTTAAAACGGTGGGCTCATAGAAAGATCCGTTTTTCAATTCTTCCGCCTGCGGACGTTTTCCTCCAACGACGACTTTGGCTCCCTTTTGCACGGCATCGGTGACTTGTTCTTCAACTTTTCTTACACCGCTCTCATTGACAAGCGGCCCTACATTCGTTTCCGCATCCAATCCATGGCCGACCTTCAGTCTGCTGACTTTTTGGGCAAGCTGATCAACAAACTTATCATGAATCGATTCTTGCACATAAACCCGGTTCATACTAACACAAGTTTGCCCTGCACAACGGAACTTACCAGCAACCAGCTGATCCACTGCAAGGTCTAGATCCGCATCTTCAAAAACGATGTACGGCGCATGTCCACCAAGTTCCAACGACATCTTCTTCACCGTTTTGGCTGCTTGCGCCATTAATGCTTTACCCACTTCCGTAGAGCCGGTGAAGCTCATTTTTTTCACTTTCGGATTTTCAAGCAAGGCAGCGGAAACTTCTGTGGCGTTTCCTAATACAAGGTTGACAACGCCTGCAGGCAGTCCCGCTTCCTCGAATATTTCAAATATCAGTTTGGCAGATAACGGCGAACTGGACGATGGTTTGAGGACAACCGTACAACCGACGGCGATGGCCGGTGAAATTTTTCGAGTAATCATGGAAACCGGGAAGTTCCATGGCGTAATCGCCCCCACAACACCGATGGGCTGTTTCAGAACATGGACGACTTTGTTGGCTTTGGAGGGGACAATTTCTCCATAGACCCGTTGCGCTTCTTCCGCATACCATTGTACATAGTTGATCGCAGCCTGCACTTCTCCTAACATATCTTTAAAAGCTTTACCCATTTCCAGCGTGGCCGTGCGGGCCAGTTCTTCTTTTCTTGCCCGCATGATTTCAGCGACTTTATACATATAGGAAGCCCTTTCTGCCGCTGAAATTTTCGACCACGATTTGAATGCTGCATAGGCGGCCTCGATCGCTTCATTGACTTCCTCCTTTCCTACGCGCGGTACCGTACCAACCACTTCCCCGTTTGCCGGGTTTTTGACCTGAATGTCATCTTGTCCTGTGATCCATTTGCCATTAATATACATCGGAACATCTCCTTAATATTTAAATTTTGCAAACTTATCCTAAACTCACTTTATTCATCTACGAAACATGCTTTATAAATGCGGATTAAATCATCCCGGTTGGCTTGGCGAGGGTTAATATGCACCAACGGATTGTCAATACATTCATCAACCATTCTGGGAATGTAGTCTTCTTTCACGTTGACTTCACCTAAGGTATACGGCAGATTCACGTCTTTAATTAATTTTTTTATGGCCGTAACCGCTTTTTCTGCCGCTTCGGTCACGGATAAGCCTTCGGTCTTTTCTCCAAGAAGCCGGGCCACTTCCGCATATTTTTTTGTTTGGGAAGGTAAATTGAATGTTGTGACCCGTGGCAACAAGATGGAATTGGCCACGCCGTGGGCGACGTTAAAATGCGCCCCCAGAGGATTACATAATGCATGGCAAAGGCCGAGTTTTGCGTTGTTGAAAGCAACGCCCGCCATGAGGCTTGCTTCAATCATCTTTTGTCGGGCGGTGATGTTCGTTCCTTGATATACCGCCGTTCGTAAGTTGTCACCGATCAGGCGGATGGCTTCACTGGCAAGGGCATCCGTTAACGGATACGCCTTTTTTGAAGTATAGGCTTCGATGGCATGTGTCAATGCATCCACACCGGTTGCTGCCGTAATATGTGCCGGCAATGTCAAGGTCAATTCCGGATCGACAATCGCCCATTTGGCTGCAACGTTCTGACCGCCAATGGAATATTTAAGAATTTGTTGCGTATCGTTAATCACCGTCGTTGTTGTCACTTCACTGCCCGTTCCCGCAGTCGTCGGAATGGCTACGATCGGAGTAATCGGGTTTTTGACTTTGCCTATTCCTTTATAATCAATGATTTGACCGCCGTTCGTTGCCAAAATGCCGACGGCTTTTGCCGTATCGATCGAACTTCCTCCGCCCATGGCGATTAACAGATCTGGTGAAAAGGCCTGGAACAGGCGAAATGATTTATCCACAATCGTATCGGTCGGGTTGGGCTCTACTTCATCAAAGATGGTGTATTCACAGTGACTATCCAGCGCTTCGGTTAATGCGGGGAGCAAGCCTGCCTTGACAATCCCTTTGTCGGTCAGTATGAATGCTTTTTGGAAATGTCCTCTTGCCAATATCTCTTCAATGTGCTTGATGGCTCCTTGTCCGAGAAAAATTTCCGTGGGGGTGAAAAAGTAATCAATCATTCCGTTTCCCCTCTCTTCCTTTATGAATGTGTGCTATGAATGTTGGCGAAGGTCATCAATGGTTTTGTTGACGGCAATGACGTTCGGATCTGCTTTGACTTCAATTAAAACAGTAGAGTCAGCTGTGACCGCTTTCTGGAGTGCCTCCTTAAATTGCGCATTATTTTCGGCCAGATAGGCTTCAATACCGAAGGATTGGGCCAATGCCGTAAAGCTTGGATTGACCAAATCTGTTCCTATCACTCGCTCAGGGAATGTTTTTTCCTGATGCATACGAATGGTACCGTACATTTTGTTATTGATGACAATACAGATCACTGGAATGTGATATTGGATGCTTGTTGCCAGTTCTTGAAGTGTCATCATAAAGCCTCCGTCCCCTGCGAAGGAAACGGCCAATTTGTCCGGATGTGCCAGTTTAGCACCGAGTGCAGCCGGGAGGCTATATCCCATGGCGCCGGAAGTTGGTCCAATATAAGTTTTTGGCTTTTTAAATTGATAGTAGCGATGAATCCATCCGGTATAATTGCCTGCACAGTTAATCATCATCGCAGTATCCGGCAGAAGTTCCTGCAGATCATAGATCATTCCTTCCAGATCAACGAAATCCTGGCGGTATTTTTTCTTCGGCAGGGAAATTTTCTCGTACAATTGGCGTAAAGCGGTGCCATACGCTTTTCTTTTCGGTGGAAAAGTCGTGTTTTGATTAAGTTTCACAAGTTCCTGTATGGCCAGTCTGGCATCGCTGACAATGCCGATTTCTGTTGGATAGACTTTGCCAATTGCCAGGTCGTTAATATCAATATGAATGATTTTCGTATGATCTTCGATTAACGTATAGTCCTGCGTGAAAATTTGCGAAAATTTCAAGCCAACCGCCAGAATTACGTCCGCTTCTTTAACCATTTTTTGGAGTTCCGGTGCTGCATTGAGTCCGATGTGGCCGACATAGTTTGGATGGTTGTTCGGAAACGCGTCATGTCTTCGGAAGCTTGTCATGACGGGAATGGAAGTCAGTTCTGATAAGACCACAAGTTCATCCTGGGCATCGGAACGGATGACTCCTCCACCAGCGATGATCAACGGCTTCTCTGCAGATTCAAGCAAGCGGCTCGCTTCTTTCAATAACTCACCATTGGGTTGAGGTGGTGCAGGAAACATCGGTTGCTGAAAAGTCATTTCAGCTGTTTCATGCAGCATATCGATAGGCAATCCGACAAGCACCGGCCCCGGTCTGCCTGACTGGGCAACTCGGAAAGCGCGATGGATCATTTCCGGGACCCTTTCCGGATCGTTCACTTCAACTGCCCATTTCGTAATATGGCTATAAAATTGATCCAGCCTCATTTCCTGGAAGCCTTCTCTTTCCCTGACCCCTCTCTCCAATTGACCGATTAAACAAACCATTGGTGTGGAATCTTGGTAGGCGGTATGGATCCCGATAGCAAGATTCGTGGAACCAACGCCGCGGGTGGCCATACAAACGCCTGCTTTGCCGGAGGCTTTTGCATATCCTTCTGCCATAAAAGCCGCTCCCCCTTCATGGCGGCAAGATATGAGCTGAATCTCCGGGTGATCATAGAGCGCATCCAACACGGGGAGAAAGCTTTCGCCCGGAACACAAAATACTTTTTCCACCCCTTCAATGCTTAATACTTGGGCCACCCCTTGACCGCCGCTTAATCGCTCCTTTTTAATCATTGTTTTAGACATGTACTTAGCTCCCTTGAAAATATTTTGCTCATCTAAATGGTATGCACTTACAATTTTATCTTTTCAAAATCTACTTTAAATTTTTCGCCTAAAGACTTGAGCTCTGCATAAATGGCCTGTGAAAGGGGCAAACCTTCTTTCAGGTTTTTCTCCCTTTGCATATGTTCAATGTCCCCCGGCATGTATACTTTATTGAATCCTTTGGCTGGCGGACTGTTTAACGTTTGCTCAATGCGCACATCCATGCGTTGTTTAAATGTTTCGATATCCATAAAGCTTTCAATGTTCACAACGATAAATAAATGGCCCAATTGTTGTGGTGCCGGATCATCATACATTCTGGGGACATCCTTGCCAAAGAGCGAACCGGTCATCACGCCTGTCATAATGTCAATCATCATGGCCAAGCCAGATCCTTTAGGACCTAATGGCAATAAATAACCTTTCAGCGCTTCCTCGGCATTCGTTGTTTCTTCCCCTTCCTTTGTTATCGCCCATCCCAGGGGAATATCCTGGCCATTTTTGACGGCCAGGTTAATTTTTCCTCTAGCCACGTTACTTGTCGCCATATCCAAGATGACGGGATGTTTGTTTGCCGGTACGGCGATTGAAAGCGGATTCGTCCCCAGCGTCGGTTCTTTCGCTCCCCAGGATACCATCAACGGTGAAGCATTGGACATCGCCATGCCGATACAATTTTCTTCCGCGGCCATTCTTGTATAGTAGGATGATGTGCCAAAATGATTGGAATTTTTGACACCAACGACCGCACAGCCGTATTTTTTCGCTTTATCAATGGCGTGCTGCATGGCCATTTTGCCGGCGAATTGTCCCCAGCCGTTGTTGGCATCATATAAGGCAGTCGTTTCTGTTTCCTTGACTATCTCCATTTTCGTTCGGTTTTCAATGACGCCTTTTTCCAGTCGCTGCAGATAGTCCGCTAACCGGGTGACCCCGTGCGAGTCAACGCCTATTAAATTGGCGTCCACAAGACTATCGGCAATGACTTCCGCTTCTGCCGCTGGTATAGCATTTTTTTCGAGCACTTCTTGGCAAAACCTTTTTAATGCCTTGGCGGATACTTTGACACCCATGGCCTCCATCCTTTTTATGATATTTAATATGTAATGCATCAGATAATAAATTCGCAACCTTCACACATCTATCTTAATGAGTCGTATTTATAGTTGTCAATATATACGGACACAAAATTGTCATTTGACCGATATTGAAAAGTGATTCACCTCACAACATACATCGTTGACTTTGCTAGATTAAGGTTAAAGAAAGGGTGTCAACCATTCAGAAGTGCGGTCAAGGATGAAACAAATCTAGGGGTCTAGGGGTGATCATATGGCCAAAATCGTTTTACCGCGAGAACACGGTTCATGGGCGATGCTTTTTATTCCTGTTTTATTGGGCACATTGTTGACACATTTGACATGGCAGCACCTTCTTTTTATCTCAGGTTGGTTTTTCTTCTATTTATCATCAACCCCCATGCTCAACATGATTCGGAATCAACGTCAAATAAAAACAATGTTGCCCTGGTTTTTCGGCTATGGAGTCCCCGCTTTGCTGTGTCTGCTTCCGGTGATATGGCACGTTCCGCAAATTGCTCTTTTTGCTCTGGCCGTCCTGCCCTTGCTCTGCGTGAATATTTACTTTATTCACAGAAGAAACGAGCGTGCATTGTTGAATGACTTGTGTGGTATCGCCATTTTGTCCATCGGGGGGCCGATCACTTACTATCTCGGGACCGGAATGCTCAGTTCCGAGATGTTTGTCCTGTTTATATTAACGATACTTTATTTTATGGGCAGTGCCTTCTATGTGAAATCATTGATCCGTGAACGGAACAACCCGTTATTTAGCAAAAAATCCCACATATTCCACGTTTTTCAGCTTATCGCCTCGCTCTTGATTGATGGAGCTGTCATCTTGGCCTTCTTGCCTGGAGCCTTGAAAAATTGGCTCACACCGCGGAGCAAAAAAATAAAGCCGATCCATACCGGCATCATCGAAATTGTCAATTCCGTCATCTTCTTCTTTCTTGTTCTGACGATTAAAGGAAGTTGATATGCGGGTCATATTTCAACAGGGCTTATGAAATAAATTTGAGGGAGACGGCCCGCTTATGAGAACGTGACAGGATGATCCCAAGATGTTTTTAATTCATCAATGTCATTGATCAAAATGCCGTTTTTGCCAAACTCAATCAGGTTTTCTTTTTTTAACTGATTTAAAATGCGGTTGACCGTTTCTCGGGAAGAGCCCACAATATTGGCAAAGTCTTGATTGGTGATGGGCATGTCGATATGGACGCCTTTCTCCGTCTGTTTCCCTGATTCCAGAGCCAGATGGATTAAGGAAAAAATGACCCGGTGCCGAACATCTTGAGAAATTAAGGCCTGAATTCTTTGGGCCAGTGCAGAAATTTTTTGGCCCATGATTTTCATCACCTTCACAGCAATTTGGGGCTGATTGAGCATCAATGCCTCAAAATCATCCATCCGAATCACGAACAATTCCGCCTCTTGGATCACTTCAGCCGTAGCGGGATAAGGAGATTCATCGAAAAAACCGATATGTGGAAACATTTCACCTTCCCGGAGCAAGTTCATAATCTGTTCGTTGCCTTCCTGATCCACTTTAAATGTTTTAATTGCTCCGGATTGAATAAAAAATACAGCTTCCCGTTTATCACCCTCCATGAACACATATTCTTTCTTTTTATAAGTCCGTTTTGTCGTTATGGCTTTAACTTTTTGTAATTCCTCTTCACTCAGTTCGGAAAAAAGAGGGATATGTCTCAAAATGTCCACCGTTTTCACCAGCTAGATCAGCTCCTTCGTCGATGAGAAAACTATGGAGAACAATCCCAACATCTCACTTTCTTTTCTTGAAATGATTGTACCATACGTGACCAGGATCACAAATGAGACGGTCCATTCGTTTTATAATGACTGATGAGACCCATTATTAAATCTTAAAAACACATGTGCATATGCATAACCATTATTTCTAAGGGAGTGAACCGGTATGGAACAGGACAAGGAAAAAACGGTTGAACTGGACGTCAGGCCCTACTTGCGTAAAAAGCTGGAACCATTTCAAGTGATTATGGATACGGTCAAAAGGCTTGAAAAAGATCAAATCTTCAAGCTTCACGCCACCTTTAAACCGACCCCTCTGCTGGGGCTCATGAGAACAAAAGGGTTTGTATACAAAACCGAAAAGCTTGCAAAAGATCATTGGCTTGTCACTTTCGTCAACAAAAAGAACAAGCATCTTTTGCAGGAAGTGTCCGGGAAAATAACAGACGGGGGGACCTCATCCCCTTTAAAAACAGGAGCGATGTCTTCTTCGGAAACTAGCCCTGAGACTGAAACGGATAATCCTTCGGGTGATCCTGAGATCGTTAAACTGGATAACCGCGGGCTGGAACCCCCGCAACCGATGATGCGCACATTGGCCGCTTTAGAGCGTATCCGTCCAGGGGACGAAGTACACATTCATAACGACCGAGTGCCGGTTTTTCTCATTGAAGAATTGAACAATCTCGGTTATCCGTTTACGGTAGATGAACAGCCCGATGGTTCAGCGAAAGTAAAGATTACAAAAAAATAAGGAGGCGAAAGCAATGTTCCGTCTCCCCTTTCTGTTCATTATGACGGGGATGGCTGGCTTCATCGTGTTTCATGCGGCATCCCTGCTCTCCCTTTCCACTTGGTTCGCTGGGGGATTGCGCGGACCAAGCGGTTGGTTTCACATTCATTTGTTTGTTCTCGGCTGGGCGACGATGTTGGCCATGGGTGCTGTCTACCAGCTGATCAGCGTCATTTTGCAATCCAAAATATACAGTGAGCGGCTCGGTTACGTTCATTATGTACTGTTCACCAGCGGCCTTTCCGGACTGTTATTTGGCTTTTGGAGCGGCAAGCCTCCCTTTATCGCCGGCTTTGCCATCCTCACTTTAGCTGGGATCCTCTTATTTTCCTGGAACATGGCTGTGACCATGTTTCGCGCTTCCCAGTGGAATGCGATCACCATCAGTGCCGCTTGCTCAGTGTTGTATTTGCTGCTCACCGGACTTTCCGGTCTGGTCATGGGTGTCAATTTCTTTCTTGGACAATGGGCGGAGTTGCATGCCAGACTGTTCGGTGCCCACATTTGGCTGGGAAGTATCGGTTGGTTTGGATTATTGATCACCGGTTTCAGTTATAAAATGCTGCCGATGTTCTATTTGGCCCATCATTTCCCGATCCGTCTGCAAAGCGTGACCTTGCTTTTATGGAACGCCGGAGTTCTGACCGGGGCATCCTCATTTTTGTTTGACGGGGGATTTTGGAGCAAATGGTTCGCCCAGCTCCTGATTACCGCTGCCCTCATTGTGTACACCATTCATATAGGGCAAATCCAAAAGTTTCGACACAAGGCGAATCCCGGCCTGGGGATCAAATGGTCTGTTTACGGCACTCAGGCATTTGCCGTCTTCTCCGTTTTTATGCTGCTCTACTCCTTGTGCTTTCCTCAAAAGTTGCTGGACGCCAAATCGATTTTGTTGGCCGGATGGATTTATTTGGGTGGATGGGTTTCCTTTACCATCTTGTGTTACGTATCAAAAATTGTTCCCTTTTTGTGGTGGACACATCAATACGGCAATCAGGTTGGAAAAACCGGTACACCAACGATGGCTGACTTACTGGATGAGAAAAAAGTGCAAGCGGGATTGGCGGCTATCGCCTTATCTTTCATCATTCTGTTGGCTGGACTGGCTCTTGATCGAGAGCAGATCATGATGATTGGTGGAATCGCGTTCTCCCTTCTCTCTCTCGCTTATATTTCAATGGTTGGTCTTGTCTTTACCAGATAATGAAGCAAAAAGAAGGAGGTTAATTAGCATGGAATCTGTGGAACACATCCGCGAGCTGCTGCGGCAAGTATATGATCCTGAACTTGGAATCAACATTGTCGATCTCGGACTCGTCTACGAAATACAAAGTCACCCGGATAAGGTTTACGTGCGCATGACATTGACCACACCGGGATGCCCGATGCATGACACCATTATTGGTGGTGTAAAATACGTTCTCCAAGATCAACTGGGTCTCGCTGGAGAGCAGGTGGATGTCGATGTCGTCTGGGACCCTCCGTGGTCGCCGGACAAGATGACGGCAGAAGCTAAAAAAATGCTCGGCTTTTTCTAAGTGAGAATCACCACGGATAAGAAGCTCGACAAGCTCGATTTGAATAATGACCATTCCAATGAAGTTAAACCCCCGACTGTAGTTCAATAACAGTCGGGGTCATATTTTGTCCGCAAGTATTGGATTTCCTGCCCATAAATTTGCAAGCGGAAAAGCATGGGAGCAGTTGCTTATCCCTCCTTCCGGATTATTTTATCCATGAGAAACTGCATTTTTGTCAGTAACGGTTCCTTGATCTCTTGCTCAAGGCGCATTTCATCCATCGTTTTTCTCATCGTGTCCATCCAAATCTTCGCTTTTTCCGGAGTGGTACGAAAAGGGTGTCTTCTTTGAACCTGCTCTACCTCACTC
Organism: uncultured Bacillaceae bacterium; assembly: GCA_937967685.1. Classification (GTDB taxonomy): domain Bacteria; phylum Bacillota; class Bacilli; order Caldalkalibacillales; family Caldalkalibacillaceae; genus CALBTX01. The sequence continues at coordinate 25,153 of CALBTX010000065.1, forward strand.
TGATCCCCACTCTGATTTTCTTGAGAGGAGTCACCGTTCACCAAGCGGGAAATAAACGCTTTTTGTCGTTCTTTGAGTGTGTCCATGTCGACATTCCGCTCCACAAACATGGAGCTGTAATAGGGGTCCTTTGTGAGATGGCTGTAGAACCGATCGACTAATTCAGCAATTCTTTCTTCCCCCATCGTCCTTTGATCCTTGCCCCTTGTCTCGGTCCCACTCCACTGATCTTGTTCTGCGAATCGTGAATTTGTCATTTCAATCGACTCCTTTTGTTTGCTTTATTGCAAAAATAAAACCAGCTCATTAATAACCCAGCCGAAGACAAACAGCCTATCGCCTGATTGGGCTACTGTTCCTCACCTGCAGACAACGACTCATCATCATCCGGTAACGACATCTAAAATCGAAAGACCTTCAGCAGTTCAATCATGTACAGCAGTGCTGCAAGGACAGCCGTGATTTGCCCAACGAGAGAAAGGACTGGATGTGCCAACAGAAAAGCCGCACAGACGACAACCACACCTATGAGATAGGCATATAACAAATTCATCATCCTCTTATCGGCCGTCATGTCTGAGAGCAACACTTTGCTTTTTCTTTCCCATTTTGTTTGAAAGCGGTAAGCCCACCATAAAAATGGAACGATTTTGGATAAATAACTGAGAATGGTCGCTGAAAACCAACCAAGAATGAGAAAGATAACGATCACTTCTGCCAGGCGACTGAAAGCGGTCCCGGCCGGAAAAAACCAGCTAACGATCGTCCACAACAAAGCCAACCCGAAAGTCAAAGGAAGGAGTAGATAGGCAACGGAAACCGCAGTCCCTGGGTCCTTCGGGTCCTTTTTACGGCTTAGGGCGCGTACTTCGCGCACAAAGTTGACAAAAATACCTAGAGAAATAAGGATCATCAGCAGTGAACCCTTCTCCAATACTTTCCATTCCATCCACTGGGCAACCACTTGTAACCAAACCCCTGCTTGAAACAAGCCGAGGATGACATAAGCTTCACCCACAGCTCGTCTTGGGGAGTTATAAAACATGGGCAGAAGTTTAAAGCTGTAGGTGATAATCAATCCGGCTAACCAACCGACAATACCGAGCCAAACATGCATGGCAAAAATGTTTTCATAAGTAAACGGCATCCAGCCGAGGGCAAATGCTAAACCCATCAACAACCCTAACCCGACGGTCACAAGTAAATTGAGCAGCGAGAAACCGACACCAAATATATACACATTCCATACTTTTTTGTGCACGAACGTTGCTGTTAAATTGTACACATAGAGCACAACTCCTAGTACGACGAACGATCCGCCCAGGGCCATCCCCGGGGAAAAACCGAAATAAAAACTGGCGCTTAATACGAGTATTCCCATGACGTAAACCAAAAAGTGAACGCAGCCAAGCAGGCGGCTATATAACGATGTGCGTAAAATCACTTGGGTCAATTGGAAACTAGCACCCATGGCGATCATGGTCGCCCAACCGAGCACAAATAAATGAGCTAAGGTCCAACCGATTGGCCCACGAACCGTTTGTTCCTTGATCAAATCTGGAATCAGCCATACCCCTGTAACCATAGCGAACAGATACAGGACCATGCCGGCAGAAAAAAAGGCAAACGTCAGTCCAAAAATGTGAATATTGGGTGGAATTTTTCTCGTCCGAGCAGTGTTTCTCGTCCCATTCCTGGTCACGAATCATCACCCGCCGTATGCGACATTAACCGATAAATCAAAATCAATAAAGGGCATCCGGAATGCCCTTTATTTAAAGAAGTCTGCGTTGATTTGGATAAACTCTTCTTCTTCTTCCGGCACTTCATCTTCTGAATAAATGGCATCAACCGGGCAGACAGATACGCACGCACCGCAATCAATACATTGTGATGGATCGATGTAATACATATCCTCCCCTTCGTGGATACAATCAACCGGACAAACTTGTACACACTCAGCGGCTTTTTCACCTATACACGGAGAAGTGATAACAAAAGCCACAATACCCCCTCCTTTCAATCCCAGGGCTGTTATATTTTTTTAATGGCCACACGCCACACTTCCGGTCCTTGCTCAAGATAATGCCATTCGAAAGTACCGTCTCTTTCAGCCTTGAACTCGTAATACAACGGTTTTGGATCGTGGTCGTTGATCAATTCCATCTGTGTCCCGGGTTCCAAAGACTCAAATGTTTCAAAAATGACACGATGTTTATCCCTGGGCGCGTATTGTCTGGCATCAACCGTTGCCGCAAATTCTTTTGGCATGTTTATTCACTCCTCCTTTCCCTATTTGTTCTGATCATAACACGCACCATTTTGTTGCATTGTGATGCGCATCACCTTTGCGTTAAATATCTCGTAAAAAAACCTTATAAATTGCAAAAAAGTACGTTATCCCCTGTGTGGGATAACGCCATTCGCCGTTCATATAAAAATATTGTATACAAAAACGATGTCAGTCTCTTTGTCACGAGGAGGATGTGAGCCACATCACTTTAATGTGGTGTGCGGCTGATACAATAATAGTAAACCAGCACCGTAAGGGAAATCAGTGATGAAAGCGGTGATGACCGTGCTATTACTTGTTCATCAAATGGTATTAGTCTTACACATTTTTTTGGGGATAGTTTGGATGGGTGGTGTTTTATTTATAGGGTGGGGCATCTACCCTGCAGCAAGAGTGCTCGCATTTAACCAACAACGATTATTTTTTTTATCTTTAATAAAATGGGTGCATTGGGTCTTTACGATTGCCGGATGTGGCGTTATCTTAACCGGCAGTTTACTCGGTATTGTTTTTGGTCCGATTCGCAGTTGGGAGACACTTGTAAATACAACATATGGAAATCAGTGGTTGGCCGCGTTTACTATTGGACTGTTCACTTTGTTTTGGGGTGTTTTTATTGGCTATCGTCGAGCCGTGACCACCTTTTCAAATCGTTTGTTGTGGGAGCAAGCGGATCAGGGCAATCGTCGTCCGCTAAGAAGAGCGCTGTTATCTATCGTTGCTTTGGAGACGGTTGAAGTGAGTGGTTTCGTTGCCATTATATTTTTAATGGTTTTATTGTAAAGGAGTTTTACAAATGGATAGAGCAAATGGTAAAAAGTACTATTATCGATTTTCATGGATGAAACTGATTCGACCCATGACGCTAACAGGGACGATTACTCCTATTCTGGCCGGAACGGCACTGGCCTCAGTAAAAGGGCCGATCCGGTTGGATATATTTATCGCGATGAGTGCAGCTGCGATACTTGTCCAAGCGGCGACAAATATGTTCAATGATTATTATGATTTTCTAAATGGTCAAGATCAGGAGAAGTGGATATTGCATGATCAATCGACCAATCATCACGGCCCAGCCCTCCATTCAATTCCGATCGTCGCGGGAAGCTTGATCGCAACTGCAATCGTCATTGGAGCTTGGCTGGCTTTAAATAGTCATGCATGGATTGCCTGGGTCGGTGCGCTGGGTATATGGGCCGGTTACAAATATTCAGCAGGCTCAAATTCCCTGTCTTCAAAAGGACTGGGGGAGCTTGTCGCAGCCGTTTTTTTAGGAACGGTTGTCACGACTTTAGCTTATGTTGTTCAAGGGTATGACATTGATCTGTCTATTCTCGCCGTTTCACTGCCCTACTCTTTTTTAATCGCTTCAATGATATTAACGAATAATATTAGAGACATCGAGAAAGATCGACCATACCGAAAGACAATCGCCATTTTACTTGGGCGTAAGAACGCTGTCAGATTACTTTATACTTTCATCGCTTCCGCCTATGGTTCGGTGATGCTTCTCATTTTTTTCCATGTCGTTTGTTGGTCGGCGGCTATGGTTTTATTGTCACTGCCAATCAGTGTTCAACTACTCTGGTCTTTCCGCTCCCATGCTAAACGAATAGATGAAATCAATGGCATGAAATGGGCTGCTTGGCAACACTGGTCATTCGGTCTTCTTTTCGCAGGTAGTCTATGGTTCCATCACCTTTAAGAGTCAGTGACTCACAAAATGGCTCTTTTTTTGATTGGTGGGTTACAGTCCTCCATACCGCGTGAATATCTGGGATTCCGCAGATAATTAATTTTTTACACTGTCACCTCATACAAATGTGCAGGAATTGTATTGATAAAGGGGCTCATCTCCCCCACGGAGAATAGATGAAGCTCATGCATTGCCCTCGTACATGCCGTGTAAAAAAGCTTCCTTTCAAATTCTTGGCCATATTTTATTTCGGAAGCGTCGTAAATGATCACAGCGTCAAATTCAATGCCCTTGGCCATATAAGCCGATAGCATTAAAACACCTTTTTTGTAGGAGCTGGCATGATCATCCATCAGCTGGATATTTATTTGCTCGCTCAACTGGTGATAGGCTTCCAGGCTTTCCCTGGCCGTTTTACATATCACGGCAATTGTTTCATGGTTTGATGACTGTAATTGCCTAATCTTTTGGGTTATTCGGGAATGAAGAGTGTTCGGATCTTCCACTGTGGTTAAAGTAGGTTTCGGACCGTTTCTGTTAAAGGCCTCAATCATCTCCCCCTCTTCTATGATTCCCTTTGTAAAATCAACAATTTGACGGGTTGATCGATAGCTTTTCGTCAACACCACTTTCTCAACATTTTCTTGGGCGTATAATTCGCTTGACAGTAAAGTTGGCGTGTTTAGCGTATGCGCATAAATCGCTTGATTTAAATCACCTAAAATCGTCATTCGGGCGTACGGAAAAAGCTGTTTAAGCACAAAAAATTGAAAGGGTGAATAATCTTGTGCCTCATCAATAAAAACATAGCGGATGCTAGTATTTATTCTTTGTCCCTCAAGTTTATCTTGAAGATACAAAAATGGCGCGGCATCTTCATGCGCTAGTACTTTGTTTTGCAGCTTTTCTAATGTATATGCACAAATGTCGTTCCATTCATCAGGAAATGTCGCCTTCAACTTTTGCTGGATATTTTTTCTCTGTTTAAACAATTGGTTGTAAATCGCTGGCACATTAATAAACTTGAGTTTCTTGACAGCAATTCGTATCGGTTTGAAATGTTTTCTGACGATGCGTTTAGCGATTTTCTTTTGCTCTTGTTCAAAATCGTCAAATGTATTCCCTGTAAATCTCCCTTCCTTCAGCAGTTCACTGTAAGTTTTGGTATACTCTTCAAGATCCAGCAAGTCACTTTCTTCCATGACCCAATCTTTGGTCCTTTCCAATTTTTCTTTTCTGGTCAACTCCTGTAAAAGCCATTCCTTAACTAACTGCATCCGATTTGGGATGGAAATGGAAGGGTCCAGAGAATAAAAATATGTTTTGATTTGTTCAGCCGTGATCAACTTTTCTCCTTGAAAAGAGATGTTTTTAAAAATAAGACCTTCTTGCGAAAGAACATCCACATAAGCATCCAGTAAAGCTTTAAAATCGGTACTCGCTTTATACCGGATCCCTTGTCTTCTTGCCGGATACATTTGATCATCCTGGCAGGTCAATAAATATTCCATTTGCCCAAACGGATGCTCAACATCAAATTGTCTGCCGAGGCGTTTTTCGACATATTCTTGAAATGTGAGCTGCTGCATATTGTCTTCCCCTAAATCTGGAAGAACGGAAGCAATGTAACGATTAAATAAAGTATTGAGAGAAAAAAGAACAATATGGTCAGCCGTGATCTCATTCCTGTAACGATACAACAAATACGCCACTCTTTGAAGAGCGGCGGAAGTTTTTCCGCTCCCGGCAACGCCTTGGACAACTAAATACTTGCTTTTTATGTTGCGAATGACTTGGTTTTGCTCTTTCTGAATGGTAGCGACAATGTTTTTCATTTGGGTACTCGCGTTCTGACCAAGGACTTCTTTTAACAGATCATCCCCAATGGTCACACCCGTATCAAACATCGTTTTGATTTGCCCGTCTTTCGTTATAAATTGACGCTTTAACGTCACTTCCCCTCGAATGACCCCGTCAGCAGTCTCGTATTGGGCAAATCCTAATGTGTAATCATAAATTTATTTTTACGTCATCCCAAAAAGTTCCCCGTAGATGAATGACATTTTTCTGCAATCCACCCGCTTCATGATCCAATTGAAGCGCTTTTTTTTCTATTTCATTGAATACATAACGAATGCGTTCCTCTTCAAACTGACGATCTGGGCTGACATACTTCATCGTATCACACTCCTAAACGAAACTTTCATCCACGGGATGACGGGATGTTTCATTTAATCAAATGTCATGACTTCATAGTCGATCTCCTGAATCAATTGACCAATGGTGGTGATCCGCGGCGTACTCATGTTTTGTAAAAAGGCGATATAATGAGCTTGCCATTCTTCCTCTGGCTCCTTCCCATTGACAATCATCGATATAAAATTCATTGAGTCATTTCGCAACTCTTCATTAAATACCGATTTCGCTAAAATAGCCAATTCAATATCGCCAAATGTCTTCAAAAGCGCCGTAAATTCATGGTCATACAAGCAATTGGCGTTGAAAAGATCGAGATAATCCGGCAATGAACAAAAGTTTGATTTAATGATTCCAATTTTGTCTTCTGTTTTTTGACAGGCCATGATTTGTTCGGTTAATAATCGGAAACGGCGATCGCTCATGCGATCTGCTGCTGTGAATGCCGTGACTAACGGTTTGTGCTTCTCTTCTATTTCCCTAATCACGACTGTTTGCAGGTTGTTATGATGTCTGGCTTCAATCACCCTCTGGATCAGTTCATGGCCACATCGATTCATGTACTCTGACAATTGGGGATCACTCAGATTTAATTCATATCGTACTTGATCGATCGCTTTAAAAATTACGGAATGAATGTGACGATCATCCAGATGAGTGAACAGACGGTTCAGACGCTCATATTGTTGAGTTGAAATCCTCAACTGATTGGCTTCACCCCCAGATACCACTGAAAAAACGGCATTGTTTAATGTTAACTCAAATATATTGAATAGTTCGATGCGATAGTCGATGCCGTGGGTTCTCCCGAAGTTCACCAATGTCTTCTGCAGGTCCTTCATTTTGAAACAACAACAGAAGTGGGTTTCCATCTTTAAACGTTCTAAATATTGTTTAACGTACAATATCCCTTGCATGCTCATGTCATCAAACGCTAATGGATAATCCATGCTTGTCAGCGTATGATGCGCGTCGAAAAGTATGCCGTATCTTCTTAGAAAGGCGGGGATGGCTGCATCGATTGTCAGCTGATAAGCTTCTACTTCAACATCCAATTTGTGACGTTTGATTTCTTGGTAAAGTTGTTTCGTTTCTTCAAGATACTGGCGCAGCAAATTGACACCTTGTTCATAAATGCGGCTAATATTAACCGTTTTTAAAACAGTCATGGCTTCTTCGGGGTTGTCAAACTTAAGCAAGTACGCATCAATAGCATATAAAATGGAGGACATGATGTTTTCGGCAGTTGCAGACGTGACAGAAGAACTCTTCCCTTGGGTATATCGCCAAATCAAGTTTTTCAGAATAAGGATCAATTGATTTTGGATGACATAAACTTCCCCTTTGTTCAATAATCCCGTCCGAATGCCTTCATTTAAAAGCGATAGCATATACTGGTTGGGCGACAAACGATCATGGTTTATTTTGCCCCGTCCCGTCAACACTTGAGTTTTGTTTGACTTTTCTAACTCCACCTATAGTTCATCCCTTTCATGTAAAGGATCTTTCACATGAGTTTCACTTCTGAACGCCTGAGCAAATGCTTCAAGTTTACCTTTTAGAAGTTCCAATGAACCCCCGCAGGCGTGATCAAAATAATTTTTCATGATCTTGATCAGTTGAAAATCATCAATCTTGTCTTCGGTTTCGTTTTTTAAGTCATAAAATATTTCATGGAGTTCATTCAGTGTTGACGCATAGTTTTGCTGATTGATGTAAGGAGACGTACAAAAAACCTCTGCTAATTGTTTGCTGACTTCAATGCCCAGTTCGACCCGACCATAATCAAGCAGCACCTGGTTTCTGAAAACCAACATATTTTTTATTTCTTCAGGCGTTAAAATCAAACCGTATTTTTTCGTTTTCTGATTCGTCTCAAGTAACTCGGCCGTATATTTCTCCATCACGGCCAAACGTGAAGCTCCCAGCAAACGATTTAAAAACATCCCATGTCACCAGCCTTAAAATGAAATGTCCCTATTGACAACAGATCCATTTTATGTTATAGTAAAATAGGGTTATTTTAAACTTTATATAGAGGAATTTATATTTTAAGCTTTTTTCTGCTGATTGTCAACTGTCAGCGGATACTTTTTATAAAATGTCAGTTGATCTTAAATGATTTTCAACCTAAAAGAAGTCGATTCCTATACTTAAGGAACCGACTTCTTTATACTTTAAGTCATATAATGCCACTCATTTAAAGTCATTTAAAACCCCATTGTGGTCGATGTCGTGCATTATATTTGAGTGAGAATGTACACAAGGGGCTCCGTTTTATCATCCGTACCGAAGAAATAAATATTGTTACTGAGGAATAATTCATAATATGGATTGTCGGCAGGTTCGGGTTGGCCGGAGAGGCCCAACGTCATTTGCGGCGGTGCTTCTGGAAGTATGTCGAATGTAAAACCTTCAACGATTTGCATTAAAAAAACCATCGGAATCTTCTGACGGTATGTCCCTGGCGTTTCATCCTCCAAAACCCAGTTGGGTTGTCCACCTATTTTATTTGCGCGTGACTGGGCTTGCGAGGCAATGAGTTCCCACCGCTTAAAGGCAATTTTCTGTTCATAATCTTTTCTCATCATTCCGTCCTGGGTATTAAAGACGAGTATCCGAAAATTTTTTTGATAAGACGTTAAGAAATTTTCGGGTATATCTACACCGTTAAGCGGTCCGTCCAACATTTGAGGGATAAAATGTTCTTCATGTGCACAGGACGTACAGGCGAACAGAGCCATGGAGCGTTGTGCCCAAGGGTGATCCTGGGGAAAGGCGACTTGAAAAAAGAATGTCAACTCCGCACCGCACAAAGCGCAGGAGGGGATATTTTCCGATTCCGGGATCCGCGGCCGGCCGCCGACAAATGAAAGATCATCCTCACGTTGTGTTTGCGTTGTGTTGTCGATTTTCAATTCGTAGGAAGTGTTCATCACATTTTCCTCCTTACGGATTGGGAAATATCCTCAATATCGTTTGTCCGTCAATACGGACATAATAGTAAATTTCATGAGGTCTTGTGGACCCTGCTGCATACTTGGGAACAACCCTGACAAAGACGTCTTTCCCGTTTTGGACGGCTTTCACGATTTGCTGCTCAAACTGTTGAAAGGCCCCCCTGTTGACATTTGGTGTTTGCGGAAAAATATTTCCCGATGTTTTTCCTCCCGGCCCGCCAAGGTTTCTGCCGATTCCGTGACCGGCGTCATCTGTCGCTCTTCCCAACATCCGGGCAAAATCTCTGGATGCTTTATTCGTATTTGACCCTGTTCCTATATGATGCGGTTCAATTTTGGCAAATACGGAACGCAATTCCCCTTTGTTGCCCAGCGTCACACGATACGTGAGACCGGCAGCTGTCGTTAATTCGTATCTGTGCAGCCCTGCTGCTGTTGACAATATTCTTTTGGAGACGATTTTTCCACCAGGAACCCGATTCAGGCCGATTGCCACCACAGCAGCTAACGCGTATTCCGGAGAGCGCAGCTTTTCCGGATGACGTAATATGTCGGCGATCTCTCTGCCGCTCGATGCGATCCCGGCTGCCGTAGTTGCCAGTCCAACGGCCGACCAAAATCCTAAGAACGGGAATGACAGGGAAAACGCTCCCAGGACAAGCGCCCCCTTCTCATACCAATCTAAACCGTCCCACCATCTTTGCAAACCATCGAATAAGCAGGCAAAACAAGCGGGATCTGAACCCATTGAGACAGCGGTCCACATAGCAAATGTAAAGACGGTGAAAAAGATGCCGAAGAGAACAATCAGCGGCGTATACCAATTTCGCACACTTTCCCTGAGAGCATCGATCCGTTGTCGAGCCTCATCATTGCCATACAATAATGTACAGCCAAGTTCCCGTCGTTCACGGAAAAAGGCCCATAAGTACCCAATCTTATATCTTTCCACTGCCAATGAGCGGATCAACATCCATATTTCTCGTAGCGGGTTTAAAAACGATTCGCCTTGGAGAAGGGGAAGTTCTTTCTTCACACGATTTAACATCCAATAGTCATACACGATGGCCAATAAAATGAGTATGATTAACAACGGCTTTGTCGCATATCCATTGCCCAGAAGATCATGAAAAGACAACACCCATTCCGGAAACTGGTACTGCCCGTTCCACACAGCGTGATCCAATATGCTGATCAAGAGAAACGCCAAGGGTATGATGAAACCATAACGGTTGAGTCGCTTCCTGAATCTAATCGCCATGCCAATGCCCAATACGATAAACGCTGTAAGTACCGCATGACTGGAAGTCGTTCTTGTTGGAAATAAACTTTCCTCAAAGTATCCTGGAAACAATGAGAATATGTCCCATTGAATGACTTGGCCAAAAAGTGTATTTCCGTATCCGAACCACCCGGATGTGAGACGTCGAGTTGTTTCCTCCAAAAATTGAAAGCCTGCACCGGTTGCTGCTCCAATGAGAACATAGTCTGTCAAGCTCATCGCAGAAGCTCTTCGAGACAAGAATAAATAGAGGCCAAACGGAATTAACTTGAATACTTCTTCCGCGATGGGCGTTAAAACAGCAATACTCCACACATCACTCGTATGTCCCCCGAATATCACATGAATGAATTGCACGAATATATTCGTCAATGGAACAACGAACCAAGCGCCGGCCAGAAAAAAGGCGACATACCGTTTCCAAGTCAGCGTTTTGCTCCGGCAAATCACCCAAAATTGTAACAATACATAAAATGACCACAGAAACTGAACAAACACCGTACGGGAGTCTTCCAAAAAAATTAAACTGATCAAGAAAACGATGACAGAAACCCAGGAAAATATGTGATAAGCTTTTGTGAGCCATGGATACTTCTCGCGCAAGGCACAACAAAATTCGTATAACCGGTCCAACTCATGACGCATTCTCGTTCTGAATTGAACAATCTTATCGGTCATAGACGTACGCCATCCTTTGAAGCATTGGTTTGGTCAGTACGTCTATCATTGTATCAATAGGATCTATATAAAAAATGCGTCTAAAGATGCAAAAGATGTCCCTGAGTTTAATCAATGTCCTAGGACCCTCAGTCGTTGACCTGGTTAAGACTTGACCCGTCCCATAAAAAGACCGTCTCCAACGGGGATCACGATCGATTCGAGACGGGGATGCTGGGCTGCCATTTCATTAAATTGACGCATGTACTCGGTTCGATGATCTTCATCAGCAGGATTGGCCACTTTGCCTCTCCATAGGACATTATCAGCGGTGATGAGCGCCCCGGGCACGGCCAGCTTGATAGCCATTTGCAAGTAATTGGGATAATTTTTTTTGTCCGCATCTATAAAGAAAAAGTCAAATGTTCGACCTTCCCGATCAAGCGCTTCTAAACTTTCCAGCGCTGGACCGATCCGATAATTCACTTTTTCCTCAAGGCCTGCCCGCTCCACATTCGTTTTAGCCACATTGGCATAAGACGGTTTCAGCTCCAAAGAGAGGAGCCTGCCGTCCGCAGGCAGAGCGCGAGCCAGCCAAATGCTACTGTAACCCCCCAGGGCGCCAATTTCCAATATGCGTTTGGCTCCAGTTAATTTGGCCAACAAGTATAAAAGTTTTCCCGTTTCACCCGGTACCGAGATGTGAGGCATCCCTGTTTCGGAGATAGAGCTGAAAACGGCTTCTAAAACATCATCTTCTTTCACAAACAAGGAGCGGATATAATGGTGGATATCGTTTTGTTGAGTCATCAAGATGCCTCCTCATCGATAATGCAAACAGTACTTTCGCGTCTTTATTTTTGCTCATCCTCTTCATAGATAAACAATTCATCAACTGTTGTGTTTAAAACGGAAGCCATTCTAAAAGCCAATTTTAAAGTGGGGTTATGTTTTCGATTTTAATTTCCATGTTACCCACCAAATCTCATTTTGCTAAAGTGATCCCTTCGACTGAAATTGTAAAATTCTCTTTACATTCCTCATTATAAAGGAACCAGTCATAAGATCAAATTTTTTTATATTATGACTGGTTGATAAGTTGATACGTTAGCAAAAATGAGTTTTTATTTTTAGTTCGACAACCTTTTCACTTAGTTTCCTACTTTATGACTTCTTCTTTCTAACAAAATAACATCACGCCATTTACCGTTCATTTGACCAATACGATCTAACCGTCCAACCTCCCGAAAGCCAAATTTATGATGTAATTTGAGACTTGGAATATTTTCAGGGAAAAGTCGAGATAGTAACGTCCAGAAACCGTTCTGTTCACTCATTTCAATTAAATTTTTCAAAAGCGAGCTGCCAATTCCTTTTCCTTGACTTGATTGACTGACATACACACTGACTTCTGCAACCCCTGCGTATACAGGTCGAGCTGAGATTGAACTTAAAGCAGCCCAACCTAAAACTTTATCTTGATAACGTGCTACAATTCGGCACGCAGATAAATGACTTTTATCCCATACTTCCCAGGAAGGCATTTCTTCGGGAAAATTGGCATTTCCCGAAGAGAGTCCATCGAGGTAAATCTTTCGGACTTGTTCCCAGTCTTTCGAACACATTTGATCTATAAGTATTCTATCGTTCATTTAACCACCCGGTTAAGCCGTTCCTAAATGATGTTCTATGATCGTGACGAATTCTTCAAGGTATTGTTGATCGATTTCATCAAAACGATCTGTGATCGGACTGTCAATGTCAAGCACGCCATAGATGTTACCATCTATTATCATTGGAATAACGATTTCTGATTGACTGGCTGCATCGCAGGCAATATGTCCGGGAAACTGCGTGACATCGGCAACGCGTACTGTTTTACGTTCTTTAACAGCTGTACCACATACGCCTTTACCGTAAGCGATACGTGTGCATGCCGGTAACCCTTGAAAAGGACCGAGTACTAATTCACCCTCTTTCCAAATATAAAATCCAACCCAATTGACCTGAT